>JBJFCH010000119.1:0-13157 GCA_051888835.1 Oliverpabstia sp.
TTTCCCTGTCTTTTTTCTGTTTTTTACTCCTCCAGAATCTCATACCGGAACCAAGCAAAATCGGCTGTATTGTCCGATTTTTCATGCCCGCCGGAGGCATACATGCCAAGATACGTTCCCACAAACCCGTCTGCCACCACGGTGCTCAGGATTGATCCATCTTCTTCCAGCGCAAGCGGAACCATGGTCTTCTCACTGGTACCATAGTAAAAATGGTACCGCCCCTCGCTGCCTTCCACAAACAGATAAACCCGGCCGTCCCGGACCGGAGCCGTCCGGATTCTTTCTCGCTTTCCATTCACGATCCGGTAACAGGCGATCTCCTTTTTGCCCGCCTGCATCTGCTTGACCAGCAAAAAGCAGAATTTCTCATTCTGTGTCAGGATCAGTCCTGCCTCCTCTCCCTCCCGTTCCGGCTCAAATTCCATCGCCGCAGCCGCCTGAAAGTCATAATGCTGCTGACGCCGTACCAGCATGGCCGGCGTCTCCGTATCCTCCGCCAGCACGGGCTGTAAATGCATCCGCAAAAATCCTTTCCTCTCCGTCAGCGAATAGAACGGGTTCTTCACCGGTCTTCGCATGCACCAGATCATATCCAGGGTGTCTTCTTCAAAATTGTCCACCCGGCTGTGTAACGGCGGCCGGTACTGGGGCAGATTCGGTCTTCTCTCCACCAGATTCACCATGCCGTTTTCATTGTCTACCAGCGGCCAGCCGTCGTAATCCCAGGCAATCGGCACGATAAAAATTTCCCTTCCCAGATTGAACTGCGCGTTCTTGTTCCGGTCCGGCGTGCGGATCCATTTTCTAGGCAGATACCGGTCATAATCCTCGATTTCATGTTCATACGGACGAATTCCCAAAAGTGCCATATACCACTCACCGTTCTGCGTCTGAACCAGGTCGCCATGTCCGGTCACGGCCACTCCAAGAGAATTGACCAGGCGCAGATTCCGGTTTGTGACAACTGGATTCCTCGGACAAGGCTCATACGGTCCCAAAAGATTCCGGCTTCTGGCAATATGTACGCAATGATTCGTCTGAGTTCCTCCACAGGCCGTCATCAGGTAGTACATTCCGTCAATATGATAGATATGCGGTCCCTCCATGTACAGGCTGTGGTCGGTATTTCCGTCAAACAGGATATGGCGCTCTCCGATAAACTGAAAGGTTTTCCGGTCCAGCTCGCACATATAGATCATCTTATGCTCCGGATATTTCAAATCCTCCGGTACCATATTGCTGCAGTACCACATTCTGCCTTCATCATCAAAATAGAGCGAAGGATCGATTCCGTCTGCGCCTTCAATGAATACGGCATCGGACCACTCCCCGGCCGGATCCTTTGCAGTAATAATGAAGTTGTACCGATAAACCCGGCCCTGCACATCCAGCGTGTCAATGATATAAAACATCCCGTTGTTATAGCGGATGGTTGCCGCCCACAGACCTTCCGAGCTGTCACAGTTCCGGAAATCAATCTGATCCGGTCTGGATATTGCATTGCCGATCTGCTCCCAATGCACCAGATCCAGGCTGCGAAAGATGGGAAGCGCCGGAAAGTAGCTGAAGGAGGATGCCACCATATAATAGGCGTCCCCGACCTTGCAGATGGACGGGTCCGGATAACCGCCTTTTATAACCGGATTGTGAAACGTATGATTTCTCATATTAAACACCTCTGTCATTTTTATTCCTTAACCGCACCTGCAGTCATACCCGCAATCAGGTGTTTCTGCAGAACCACGAAGATACTCAGCGTCGGCATACTGGAAATCAGCGCCGCACACATCAGATAGTTCCACTGAATTCGGTAGGCATCCGCCATGGTACTGATCGCATAGGTGATAGTCTTCATCTCATCTGCTGACATCAGGACAGATGCAAACATATATTCATTCCAATTCTGCAGAAATGCATAAATAACCGTTGCAACCAACCCCGGAAGAGCCAGGGGCAGAATGATCCGATAGAATGTGTGGAACGCGCTGCTTCCGTCCACTCTTGCCGCTTCATCCAGCCCTGTAGGAATGCTTTTGAAATATCCGTACATCATCCAGGTACAGAACGGAATGCTGAAGGAAGCGTACACAATCAAAAGGCCGATTCTCGTATTGTTCAAATGAATGGTTGTTAAAATCTTATAATACGGAATGATCTTCATCACAGCCGGAAACATCTGGGTTACCAGCAGAAAGCTTAAAAGGAACGCTTTTCCCTTAAATTCATATCTGGAAAGGCCATAACCGCAGAGGGAGGCACAGACTACACCGAAAATCGTAGAGCCGCCCACCGTAATCGCGCTGTTTTTAATATAGGTTGCAATCGGGTAATCTTTCCAGATGTTTACAAAGTTCTCCAGCGTAGGGCCGGAAGGAAAAAGCGTAAGTCCCCTGGAAAGTGTGATATCCGCCATAGACTTTAAGGAGGTGATCACCATCCAGGATAAGGGAAGCAGTACACTTAAGCATCCGACTGCCAGAATCAGGTATCCGATTGCCAACATCAGTCTGTTTTTGCTCTTCTTAGTCATCTCGCAGTAACCTCCTAAATACAACACCGATCAGGTAACAGATTACAAGAATATATACGGACTGTGCCGATGCCAGGCCATATTTGAAATACGAGAATGCATTCTTGTATATCTCGATTGCCGATACCATCGTCGAGCTTCCCGGTCCGCCCGCCGTCAGCAGCCAAATCATGGTAAACTGCTTGAACACCCATACCGTATCCAGAATCAGGATTGTAGTAAGAATCGGTTTCAGCGCCGGAATCGTAATATAACGGAACTTCTGCCATTTGCTGGCGCCGTCGATCTCCGCCGCCTCATACATATCGGTAGAAATGGTCTGAATACCGGCCAGAATCTGCACCATAACCAACGGATATCCCTTCCAGATACAGATCATGATCACGCACGGAAATGCCGTTGCCGAAGTGCTGAGCCACCCCACCGGCTCCGATACAAGATGAAAATGCATCAGCAGCTCATTGACAATGCCGCCCTGCGTATTCAGAATCCATTTAAATAAATATGCAATTACCACATCCGGAAACAACCACGGAAGGATCAGAATTCCCCGGAAAACAGTCCTAAGCTTGATGTCCATATTCAGAACCGATGCAAAGATAAACCCACAAACAAAATGTCCGCTTACCACCGTTACGGTAAAAACGACCGTCTTCCACAGGCTGTGCAGAAAGGATGCATCTGTCAGCGAGCGGATATAATATCGAAGTCCGACAAAATTCCATTTATTTACCAGGTTCGTGTCAAAAAAGCTGATATAAATTCCATAGAGGATCGGATACACCACCAGCAGCAGGATCGTCAGCGAGGCCGGTGTCACAAATCCATAAGGAGTAAGCTTTGATTTAATGCGGCTTCGGCTTACGTTTTTCGTTTTCTCTTTCAAAATACTACCTCCGTTTTTGAAGTTCTCTTGTCTCCACTCTTGAAAGTCTTATCTCCGCACGGAAGACTTTATCCCCATTTTTGAAGAAGGAGCTGTGCTTTCCTTCCAGGCGGAATTCCAGCACAACTCCCTCCACGTGTCCAAAACACGTTCCACTCACATTTCAAAACCGATTACTTGCTGTAAGATTTTACGGTTTCTTCTGCCTTTGCAGCCGCATTCTTCACCGCTTCATCCACAGACATTCCTTCGGATACGACATTCTGCCAGCACTCGCCGCAGGCATCTCTCAGCTCTGCAAGACCTGCGAACGCCGGATAAATCACAGCAGACTCCGATGCCTCAGCAAAACCGGAATATGCCTCATCCTTCTCACAGATTGCATCCAGTGCTTCCTTTACTACCGGCAGACGGCAGGTTGCTTCGTTCCATGCAATGCTGTTGTCTACACTTGTCATATACTTCAGGAAATCTGCCGCAACTTCCGGATACTCGCAGGTGCTGCTGATAGTCATGCCAACACTGGAGAATGAAGTAACCGGGTCCACACCTTCTGCGGTCGGCATCGGGAAGCTTCCCATTTTACCTCTCATATCCGGGTTTGCGTTATAAATGCCGCCCAATACATTGGATCCGCTGAAGAACATGCAGGCCTGATCCGCTGCGATCATGGTATATGCTTCGGAATAACCGGTCTCAACCAGTCCTGGAGGGGTAACGCCCTCATTTGCCGCCAGATCAATAAAGGTAGACATCGCACTCTTGAATTCATCGGTGCCAAAACCGGAGGTGTAAGTACCATCACCATTGTCCGTCACAAAGTCGCATCCGAAGGTCAGCGCAAAGGTCTGGAAGCGGGACTCCGCGGAGTCATTTCTCGTTCCGGCAAAGGCAGCACCGTAGCGGTCAATTCTTCCGTCGCCGTCCAGATCTTCTGTCAAAGCTTTCGCATTCTCCAGGAATTCATCCCAGGTTTTCGGAATCTTAAGGCCCTTTTCCTCATACAGATCCTTCCGATATACCATTGCGGTCGTATTATTCTGCCACGGCATATACACGAATGTGCCGTCTACTGTAGAGTTCTCAATTGCTGCATCCAGCAGACCGCTCATATACTCATCACCCAGCAGCTCCGGCAGATTGTCCACGCCCATGCCCATCTCCAGGCAGTTTGCGGAATATGCTTCCGACATCGTAAAAATATCCGGGAGGGTACCGGCCGTTGCCTGCGTAATCAGAGTCGTGTACAGATCATTCATGGAACATTCCACCGGATTCAGCTTAACATTCGGATACATTGCCATGTAGTCATCCATAACCCCTCTTAAATAAGGGCCGCCATCCGCATCGCCCAGAGAGGTGATCATGACATCCAGTGTCACATCGCCGGCTCCTGCCACGTCATACGTGCTTAAATAGCCTTTTCCGTCGGCTGCTTCTGCAGAATCTGCTTTCGTCCCAGCTGCTTCCGATGCGGCCTCAGTCGCTGCCTCAGTCGCGGCTGCTGCCGTTGTCGCTGCTGCTGTCGTCGCAGATGTGGAAGAACCTCCACATGCACTTAATACGGAACCTGCTGCCATCGCTGCTGCAATTACCAGTGCTGATTTTCTTCTTCTCATAATCCTCTCTCCTTTTGTAATAATTGTTTATTTTTCGTCTTTTTGCATCTTGCGTTTTGTGTAATTTTATTATATAAATAAAGTGTAGAAAACGCAACTTAATTAAATCTAAGTAATATTTAGTTTTTCTTAAGTTCATGAGACCCATTTTTTATTGCGTCAGCGGCAGCATCCGAGGAAAGGAGGATCGAATTTTATGGATACCAAACTGATTGAATATATCATCGCCATTGACAAGCACAAAAGCATTTCCGGAGCAGCAGAAGAATTATATCTGACCCAGTCTGCTCTGAATCAGCAGCTTTTAAAGCTGGAGCGCGAGCTGGAAGCCCCCCTGTTCATCCGGACACGGAATCACTGGGAGCTGACGGATGTGGGAAAATTATATGTAGAACGGGCAAAACAGATTTTATCAATCAAAAACGAAACTTACAATCAAATTCAGGATATGGCAAAAAGATGGAAAAATACCGTCACGATCGGGCTCACCCCAGAGCGCGGCATCCAGATGTTCACCGCTGTATACCCTCAGATCCATGACCGGTATCCCAATGTAGTCTTCCAGCCGGTGGAGGCCACCGTAGACAGTCAGGTCCGCATGATGGAAAACAACACTCTGGATATCGGCTTCCAAACCATCCGTGAACGCAAATACAAGCATCTTGTATATGATCATATTTTTATGGAACCTTTTTATCTGTGCATTCCCAGAAGCCATCCTCTGGCATACTCCGCAGAACTGTCTCCCGAACAATACCCGGAGATTCCGCTGAGTAACTTCCGAGATGATTTATTTACCTTAGTAAAACGCTCCTCCGGCATGCGCAAGGTCATAGATGATATGTTTGAGGCTTCTGGCTTCAAGCCGAAGCTTCTCTTCGAATCCACGCACATGAGAACCATGCAAAAGCTGACCTCCAACGGCCAGTGCTGCTCCATCATTCCCCGAACCTATGCAATCCCAGACAAACGCGTCGCCTACTATTCCCTTGGGCCGGATGCCAGCTGGGAGGTAGCTGCAGTCCACGCACAGAATCATTACTTAAACAACGCCGCCAAGGATTTTATTCAGATGGCCTCCGACTACTGGAAGACGCACCTGTATATTGACTGAAAGCTGCTATATAATGCTCTAAAAAGGCCTCTGTTTCGTGGTCGAGTAGACGCACCCCTTGCGTTTGTGCGCCCCTCGCAGAAATCCGGACATGCGGAGCCACGTGAAATCTCGCCATATCGATAAACCCGTGTTTTGCCTTCCTTTCAGGCAACGAAGTCGGCACTCTGTTTGCGGTATTTCGGTGCTCTATCGCTATCCCCGTTACCTTACTGTCTACGCTTAACATACAACGTTACCGCCATATGCTCAGGACTCGCTTCAAATGTTGTGGCTAACAACTTATTTGACAGGATTTCCACCTGCCGGATTATGTACCCTTAGCTGGGCGCACTGCCTGACACCTTGTGTCAGACAAAATTCAGATTAGAAAAACGCATTTCTACTCACACACCTCTCGCGAGGTGCGACCCGTTCGGATGATGGATTCCGAAGCCTGAAGGAATTTCTACTCACACACCTCTCGCGAGGTGCGACGCCCTTTCTGACGGGCAGCCGGAATATGCATACGATTTCTACTCACACACCTCTCGCGAGGTGCGACCGTTGAGTATAGCAGATTCGGAATCCGCATTCAGATTTCTACTCACACACCTCTCGCGAGGTGCGACAAGGTTGTGGATCACAGGGCGGATAATCTGGTAATTTCTACTCACACACCTCTCGCGAGGTGCGACTATGCGCTTGTTTATCGCTCTGCGGCAGAGCTGGCATTTCTACTCACACACCTCTCGCGAGGTGCGACTGTTCGCTGGATGAGGAAAACCAAAAACGCTATAATTTCTACTCACACACCTCTCGCGAGGTGCGACATTATATCCACGAGCTGGATTGCTACAGCTGGATGGATTTCTACTCACACACCTCTCGCGAGGTGCGACCTTATGTGGACGATTCCAGTGAGGATCTGGATACAATTTCTACTCACACACCTCTCGCGAGGTGCGACCACGTTGCCAACTATCTCACTAGGATAATAGTTTAATTTCTACTCACACACCTCTCGCGAGGTGCGACCCTGATGCATCAGAAGCTCCGGGCGAGGATGGCAATTTCTACTCACACACCTCTCGCGAGGTGCGACTGAATCAGAGGGAAATGTCATTGATGGTCAGATATTTCTACTCACACACCTCTCGCGAGGTGCGACATATCCCAAGCTTGAAACCGCTTGCCGCTTGACAATTTCTACTCACACACCTCTCGCGAGGTGCGACCAGTCGTACCGTGCTTCCTGTAATGCCTCTGCAAAATTTCTACTCACACACCTCTCGCGAGGTGCGACCGCAATATAATGTGTATTGCCATCAACACTCTACTACATAGCGAGGTGGACTTTATACATATCTCTCTTTGTTGCCATAAACAAATAAAAAACTTTACTTTTTCCAGGCGAACCTCTCCATCAATCCAATAGCAGCAGAGGTTCGCCTGAACAATATCTAAACAATAATAACACCTTCCGGATTATAAGTTTGCTTTGCTCCTATATGTTCAACCCGGTGTTCCCAATTATTACCCAAATAATAAAAACGCAAACTATCCTGATTTGGATCAATCAATTTGCAAAGTCGATCTTTCAATTTTAAAAAAGTCGAATAATCCAAATCTGCTTCAAAAACCGAATTCTGCACCCTCTGCGCATGATTCTGACATTCTTTTGCAACTTTGCGCAAACGCGTTCTTCCCGAAGCGTCAATTGTACTTACATCGTAACTGATCAAAACCATCATAATCATCACCTACTTCTGTAAAAACGGCGGATACGATTCTAAATCCCCCCTGACATATTTCTCCAACAGATTACTCTGCACATATGGCAAGAGACCCATGGGAATTTTTTGTTTCAAAAATGGATGAATCATATCCGTTCTTTTCTTCTCCTGCCAGCGTGTCAAAACTTTCTTACGCCCTTCTTCGTTCAGCCATACTGCCCCTGATATTTGCGTTTCAAAATCAGATTCTCCAAGAATTTGAAGATTCAAAAGCGTAATTACAAAACGCTCTACAATACATCTGGTTTCTTCCACCAGATCACATGCAAGGGAACTTCGTCCGCTTCTTAAAGAATGACAGAAACCAATGTAGCTGTCCAAACCAACCGTTTCCAAAGCAGCTGCAAATTCACTGGTGTATAGCGTATACACAAATGATAAAACAGCATTAATCGGATCAAGAGGCGGCCTTTTTGTTCGAAATTCAAAAGTAAATGGTACGCATTTATTGGTAATCAATTTATTGAAAATCGAAAAGTAATTTTGCGCACAATTTCCCTCAATCCCAATCGCTTCCTCCACACTTTTAGCTTCAAATATCCTGTCTATCCCATTATTTAAAACCTCAATAACTTTTTTAATTTCTGGATCATCACGCATAAAAGCATTATCATGAAGCGTCCTACGAATCAGTTGTCTGGTGTTACTAAATTTTGCTGCCATAGTGTTCTGAGTCAACTCCAGTCCCTTGTCTCGGAAGCAATCAATCTGTGCAACTCGCAGAAAAACATTTCCTTTCGTTTCCCCACAAACTTTCGCCAAAAATCTTCCCTGCGGAGATATAAAGTTAATCGGGATTGTCTTACTAACACATTTTCCCATTAATGCCGGAGAGCATCCCAGATAATTGAAGCAAACAATATTCTCTATATTATCAAAAGGTACTCGCAGCCGCTCCTCTCCCTCTATCTTACAGACAAGATTTTCACCATCCAAAGTTAAATATGCGGACTCATTTGTCACATAAATTGTATTTAATAATCTTCTCATACCATTTTTTCTTCCTGTTCTTCCGCATCTCTGATTTTTTCAATTTCTTTTTTCAAATTATATCCCCGTCTGGCAGATGGCATACACAAATCTTTCATAGAACAGCCATTACATTTTTGCCCTTTACGAATCGGTGGTACAATTCCTCGCTTCAGATAATCCCGCATCTCCGTCAAAATTAAACGCAGTTTTTCATCATAACACGCAAAATTTTCCTGCAAAGGAAGCGCCATCCTCTTTTTCACGTCTGCATAATATAATATACCATTACAATCACCTCCAAACACATAATCAACACAGAGCTTCTGTGCAAATACCTGCATCAGATCATCTTCATTATAAGGCTGATTTTTAGGTTTTGAAGGTTTGTATTCCACAACAGAAATCTTATACTTTTTATCACTTCCGGCAATCGTCACTCCATGACTGTTTTCTGTCAGCTCCAGGCAATCAACAACTCCATATAAATTATAATCCTCCAGATCACAAAAAACAGGAACCGACGTACATACACGTTTCCCTCTGGCAACATAATTCTTTTCCGGATCATGGACACGCTGATGAAGCAAATTTGCTTTTGTAACAAACAGATTTTCAGTCCATGCTTTGTCAATTTCCAACAAGCCCCAGCGGTGCGGACAATACAGATAATGCTGAATAGAACGAATCGTTATCTCACAATTACTCATAATTTCTCAAGCATTTCTACACCTTCCGGCATCTGACGATCAATTTCTACCTCATAATCGTGGAATGCTCGTGGCGGCAACTCACCTTTTTTTCTAATTATAACTTTATTGAATAAAATGTGGGAAGGACAATTTCCAAGGACACTGTCGTGCTTAAAAACAATCAGCTTACGCATGCACATCTTTCCCCTTGCAGCACTGTGATCATTTTCAAACATATTGATAATTGCCGACCACAATAATTCGATATCCTCATCCGATAAATCTGATACTTTATTGGCAAGGGCTGCTGAAACATATCCCTCTGCCCGATAAAGAGCATAAGAAATCACACTTTTCCTTCCCATCTCCGTCTCACCGCTTGCCTGACGATCCTCCGTCGTTCGAGCCTGACGGGTGATGGTAACATCTTGAACATAAATCGGAGAAATACTTCTTGCAAAATTAATCTGAACCGGTCCGCGTACTATTCCACAAGGATTATCACCCGTCGACATAACCGCGCCAAAAGTCCGAACATCAAAATAGTTCTCACACATATATTTTCTGGCGGCTTCCATGTCCTCCGCATTCTTTCCTTTATTCCCGACTTTCAGTCCCAGCTTTTCATAGGCGCCCGCAAATTTTATATTTAATGCCTTGTCCGCCTTAATCAGAATATTATATCCCGGTTCCCCTTCTTTACAGAGTTCCACATAATTTCGAATTTTTCGTTTCAAGCAAACATCCGTAATATACCCCAAGCCAGTCTCAGCATCCACACGCGGAGCATTTCCTGCATCCGGATCTCCATTCGGATTACCATTCTCCACATCAAAAAGCATCACAAAATCATATCTGTTTTGAATTGCCATATTAATTATCCTCCTTCTGTATTTTCTCATTTTTTTCAAAAAAACTCTGATACTGCTGATAATATCCGATCATAAACTGACCCTGTTCTTTCAAAGATAAAATATCTTTAAATTCACCATCCAAATGTCCCATAATTTCCCCAATCTGTTTATTAAAATAAACTGCATTCTTTGATTTATTCAGGTGATTCTGAGCCAATCTCAAAAGGCGTGGAAATACCATCGCCGGTCTCGTAGATGCCGAAGGAAAAAAGGTATCTTTTATTGTTCGATTCAAATGATTTCCTGCCGCATCCTGCTGTAATCTCTCCAGTACCGCAAACAATCTTCCATACAAATATGCCTGCCGGAAGTTTTCCCTGTCTAATGTCACTTTTAATTCCCCCTTTAAATAATTTCTATTCAAACATGCCCTGATCAAACCGGCACGTACCCCATTCATGCTAATGTCTACATCTGTTTTCACTCTACGAACCACTGTTTCCAACAATACTTCCGGATAATTTCTCCCATAAATTGCTGCCTCCATAATTTTTACAAGCAATCCCGGATTTACGGTTGCATTCTTGGCCTTCGGTGAAATTAATTCGCTTTTAATTCTCCAAAACGGTACTGTCTTAAACTTTTCAGAAACCTGTAAATCCTGTTGAAATTTCGCAAGATTCCACAAAACATCTGCGTATTTTTTTCGATAGATAAACTTCATGGCGAGCCGGGAAGAATTTGGTTTAAAACCTACCATATAGAAGTCCACTTCCGGCTTTATCTGATCCAGAGACTGAAGGCGTCCTTCCGCAATCATCCCCTGTTTTCCGTCCTTCAAAAGATTGCAAATCATATTTTCTGTTGCATCTGCATCCATTTTTTCCGACTGTCCGCCCCAAAGCATCTCCATAAATAATGCTTCATTATCCTCACTTGGTTCCATTGCCCAAAATACAATTGTCATATCATCCAGCAATACCCTGTGTTTCTCACTTCCCACAAGATAATTCAAAGCTTCTGTATACTTTTTCATGACAATTTCTGAGATATTACTGTTGTAGGATTGTTCTTTTCCATAGGAATTTTCAGAAGCATTCTTAAAGCTGACCAATACCGTTCCTGTGGCAAGGCCACCATATACTCCTTTTATTTTATTATGGATACGGGCAATTTTCGTTGTTTCTCCACTGACTGCGCATTGTGCCGTCAGACCTTCCTGTATGGAATCGGACGATGTTTCCACTTGCTGTTCCCATTTTCTTCTGATCTGTGGATCTTCATGAAGCAGAATTTCCGGAGCGCCGGAAAGGCAAAAAACAAAGCCTGATTTTCCATAGTCCTTCCCCAGATCCAAAAGAGCGGTATTCTCTATTTCCTGTTCAGGTTTCCAGTTCATTAAAAAATTGCGAAACGCATTAATTACCGGTGAATCCATCCCTTCGATAAATTGTAAATTCGTTTCTACAAATGCTTCGTGAGATTTTTGGGCTTTTCCCGTCCGATCTTTTGGAGACAATTCTCCATTGTCCATATTCAATCCAAACACATACAGCGGTCTGTGTTCCATCACATTGGCTTCAATTCCAGGTTTTTCCGTCCTCTGTGGCATCATACAATCTCTGGGAATCCAGCGTACTTTAACCTTCTCTTTTATCTTAATTTCCTCTTTTTTCTGATAATTAATCAGCTCCTCAATCTCTCCGTCTTCCGTCAAACTGACAATATAGTGGATTTTTACGCTGGAATAACCGGATGGAAGTACCTTTCCCGCTTTCGCAAGAATATCGTAGTAATCGCATAGTCCCTGTATCAGCATTTCATCCCCTCCCTGTATTTTCGCACATCAATCACTCCCCGTACCATATGCGGCCGATAATAAATGGTATCTGCCCGATCCGAAAATTCAGGATGTTCCCAATTCCCATTAACCGGTACTCCCTGATCGTGAAAAGCCACCTTATAGCTCATGAATCCCAAGTCCACATCTCCCATTTCCAGAATCGAACTGCTGATCAGCTTCTCATCAAACTCATCTACCAATTCAATCCTTTTTACCGGAAATTCACTGCATCCAAGGCACGGTGTACGGAAAAACTGTCCTTTCTCCAACCGTCGCTTTATAATGTTATAGTGTTTGTTTTCTCCATCCACTTCATCATCACCCCTTAGCCCGGTCAATTCAAAATGAAATTCCACTCCATATTTTACATTCTTCAACACAACGGAAGCACGTTGACTTCTGCTTTCTGAAGTATAAATGCAGGGATCTCCGCCTTTTCCTCCCATCTGGTTTTTCACCGCACTGTACAAAACCTTATCCTTCACTTCATTTCTTCTGATATTGATAAAATCGATCGGATGAAACACAATAATTTTATCAATCACATAACGAATCGCCGGCTTCCAGTAAATGCTTTTCAGCATTCCTTCCAGCGCCCCTGGCGGAGGGACATCGTAACTGACACGCTCTACCTTCAACTCATTTCTGGTAAAACATGCATAATCTCCTTCCACCATAATCTTAAACCCATAACTCATACACTCCCACTTCCTTTCTCAAATCAAATAATCCTTTGCTTCAAATGTGATACCGGTATCCTTATCATAATAATCCATATTGGCAAGATACCAGACTCCTGTGCCTGTATCTTTTACTGCATTGAACCAAATCGCACATGCTGTGCGATAGCCTTTCTATAAATTTCTCAACCC
>JBJFCH010000120.1:0-13092 GCA_051888835.1 Oliverpabstia sp.
TGAAAGTATCTTATATACATGATGCATTCCCTGTGCCGGAACATATACGGCTGTTTTGATATTTTTATCCTGATAATGCAAAGAACAAAAACGATACAGGCTGATGGATAAAACAGGTTCTCCGATTATCCATATATCTTCTTTTTTATTATTTCTTTCACCTTGCACATCATTATCAGGAAAAGAAACTTTTTTAAAAGGAGTTAACTTTCGTTTTTCATTATCTGCATGCAATGCGATAGTATCTGCCAGTTCATCAGCACCAATGTCACCCAGATTACGTCCAGTCACAAATGGAATATCATATTCCTCCTGCAGCCATTGTGTAACAGAAATTCCTTCTGCAGAAACCATCCAGATCACACCCGGAAGGGGGTGATCTCTTCTTTCGAAGTTTTCGCCTAGATATTGTACTGTCATCCCCTTTTTCCAAAGTCTTTCAATCACCGGTAAAAGCAATTCCTTTTTGCCTACCGCAAGAGTTGTATAACCAGTAATCAACACCAGATTTCTTTGCTGATCCCGGCTGTTCTGAAAATATATTTTCCCGACTTTAAGCATTGCATCATTAACAGCTTGGGGACATCCGCTGAATCCATCGCTTTTCAAATATACAGCTTTTTTTCCTCGTTCAGCCAGTTCTTCTCCCAGATATTCATAATCAAGACCTATCATTTGCGCGACTGCACTCCCGGTCAGAAACAACAGCTTTTTATCAACAAACTTTTTACAAAGAGTGTCTGTGAGAACCGGTTCACATCCACTTATCACAGAAATATCCGTAAATCTTGTTCCATACTGGCCGTTTATCTGAATGCTTCTTTTCTGCCCGTCCACATACTCGATACAGCTTTTGCAGCCACCTGGACTTATGATTACTGCATTACAATCAATTTCTGATAAAAATGCCATAATGCCGGAAAAATCCGGAGCTACTGGCGGAAGCGAATTGATTTTCTGTTTACTCTGTCCTGCATCAGGAAATATTTCTGTATTTTCCAGTTGTTTCAACGGATTACCGCACCTTTTCGTTAAAGGGCCTCGGAATAATACTTTTATGGGGATTTGGTTCTCTGTATAAATTTTTTCCCCGTCAGGTTCCAGAGCCCATTGAGTAAGATATTCCATACACGATGCATAGACAATGATTTCTTTTGTTCCCCTGTTTTGTGCCGCAGCTTCAATAATGTTTCGAATTACCCTGTCATTTTTTCCGGACGCATAATTCCAGGCTGGAAGGGCACATCCCCAAAACTGTCCAAGTTTTTTTCTTCGATATGCCTGGAACCACAGAGAACGTACACAGGCAAGAGACCCGACAGCTACCAATGCAGTGCCTTCATGTGCTAATATTTGCGCCGCGGCATTATGTTCCATTTCCTCATCCGATATTTCGATTTGTTCTATCTTACATAATTCCATATTTCTTTTCGAAACCTCTCAAGCTGATTCTCATCCAGTGGATGAATCTCCTGTTCCTTACGGAGCATGCTCTCTTGATTTTGCGTTATATCATCTTCCATCATTTTCTTAAGAAGACAGTGAATCTCCCTGGAGTTTACGCTGTCCGGAAAAAGTTCTGTAAACAGGGCATTCTGGTAATCTGCGTTCTGCATCTCCCTGCTTTCTCTGAGAAAAGCAGCCACAGGAAGTCCCGTGTACTGAGAAAATTTATTTCCAATCATCATTTCCTGTTCATTTTTTATATGATTCAGAATAAGACCTGCAGCCAGATTTTTACCTTTACCAGAATAATGTCTGCAGCCCTTCAGGATGTTGTTAGCCGCGTATAATGACATATAATCTGCTGACGTTACAATATAAATCCGATCCGCATAATGTTTTCGCATGGGAACCGAAAAACCGCCGCAAACCACATCCCCAAGTACATCATATACGATCATATCCCATGGACGGGACAGAATTTCCATTCTTTCCAGTTCATTTACTGCGGAAGTGATTCCCAGACCGGCACATCCCATTCCAGCCTGCGGTCCGCCTGCTTCCACACAGCATACGCCATGTTTTCCGGTAAATAAAATGTCTTTTTCTGTCAGTTCTCTGTTCAAAAGCTCCAGCTGCTCCAATACCGTTGGTACCCTGCTGTTTGTCAGCACTCTGGTGGAATCAGCCTTGGGATCGCAGCCGATATGCAATACCTTTTTCCCCTGCATGGCACAAACGGAAGAAATATTGGCTGCTATTGTTGACTTTCCAATACCGCCCTTCCCATAAAATGCGATTCTCCTCATCTTTTACCCTCCGGTGTCTGTCTCTCTTCATTGGAATCTTCCAGTTTTCCCGCGACACATACATTTCGTCCTACTTCATCTACGTGCACCATAAAAATCTCAACATGATACAGCTCTTCCAGGTTTTTCTTATTCATGATCTCTCGTGTTGCACCAACCTGTAAATGTCCGTTTTCTCCCAGAATTCCAACATTTCCGTCCAGAAGCAGCACATGATCCGGCATATGGCTCGTGATAATAATCCCATAGCCATTCCGGGCCAGTTTTCGTATCATTTGAATCATACGCAGTTGATTTCCATAGTCCAGATGATTTGTAGGTTCATCCAGGATAATAATATCCGGCTGCTGAACAATCGCTCTTGCTATGGAGACCTGCTGACGTTCACCACCACTTAGTTCCGTATAGGCGCGTCCGGCCAGATGAGAAATCCCCAATTCCTCCATTGTCATGTCTGCCAGTCTGTAATCTTCCCTTGAAGGCTTTGCAAACATTCCAAGATATGGTGCACGGCCCATAACGATATAATCCCTGACTTCATATGCGTATGCGACGTCATGAATCTGCGGTACATAGCCAATCGTTTTTGCAATCTTTCTCAGATTCATATTTTTCAGTGAGACTCCATTTAACATAATTTCACCATCAAGTGGTGTCAGAAGATTGGCAATACAATTCAGCAGTGTGGATTTTCCGATTCCGTTTGATCCCAGGATGCTGAAGATTTCTCCTTTATCTACACTAAAATTAACATCTTTAAATAAAATATGGTCTCTATGATATCCAAAAGACAGATTCTTTACTTCTAATATCATGACAGCTTCATCCTCTGTTTCAGCAATAAGTAAAAATAGAAAGGTGCCCCTATCAAACCGGTAAGGATACTTAATGGTAATTCAGCGCTTGTAAGGATTCTTGAAAGTGTATCAATCAACAGCAAAAATGCAGCTCCTAAAACGGCTGAAACCGGAATCAGTTTCTGATTGTCCGGTCCTACAAGCATACGCCCCAGATGAGGTATCACCAGCCCGATCCAGCCAATAGTGCCACTGATGCAAACTGCACTTGCAGTCAGAATCGTTGCACAGATAATGACAAGACCTCTGGCTTTTTTTATATCTGTTCCCAGTGATTTTGCTTCATTTTCTCCCAGTGACAGGATGTTGATTCTCCACCTGGAAATAATAAGCAAACATGCAGCAGCTAAGATCGGCGGCCCGATATAAATGATATCCCGCCATACGGAAGTAGAAAGGCTTCCCAGCTGCCAATGTGTAATAGAGGCAAGCTGCGTATCCGGATCCGCCAGATATTTGAGTAATCCCAGAATTGAGTTCATCAAACCACTGACAATCACTCCGGCAAGTACCAGAGTCATCATTGACTGATTCCGGATTACCCGTGGAATTGTGGTCGCTGCTGCCACAGCGAGAATTCCCCCGGCGAAGGCTGCTATCTGTATTCCGAGCTGATTTGCGTGGAAAAGGATTGCCGTTGATGCACCAACACATGCTCCTGCCGAAACACCCAGCATGTCAGGTGCCACCAATGGATTTTTAAATACTCCCTGGTAGGCAGCTCCGGAAAGTGATAATGCCATTCCAACCAGAAGTGCTGACAAAATACGCGGAAGCCTCAACGTAAAGATTACGCTTTCTGCCTGTGACTCCCATGTTACCGGGATATTCACAATTCTAGATAAAAATATCCTGATTACGTTAAGTGGGGAGATGTAATATCTCCCCACACCGGTTGCTACAACAGTCAGCAGGATCATCACTGCGATCATTCCAGTCAGCAAAATACCATAGGAATGCTTTTTTCTTTTATGATTCTTCATGCTCTGTCCTCTTATTTAGCACTGTTGCTGTTTTCAGCTTCACACATAATCTGAGCATAATCCTCATCTGTGATGGAATAATTAAAGTAATTCTGGAAATAATCGGTTACCTCCTGCTTCATGTCAATGTCAGCAAAAATCTCCGGCTGAATCATTGTTGCAAGCCATTCCATCATAAGAGGAGTTTCCACTCCTGGTGCATCCCAACGATAAATTCCGAGAGGAGTTTTATAAACCTTTTTATTAATCACAGCATTTACCGTACTCCAGTCCTGTCCATCAATTCGGTTTTCATATAAATCGTCCGGGGTAAAATCATCAAACCAGCTCAGGAAAATGATATCCGGATTGATTTCCAGAATTTCTTCCATGGAAATATTAGAAGCATCAGCAGCTACATTATCAGCACCTGCCATATCCATTGCCTCTTTTATAAAATTATCATTTCCCTGAAGCTTTAATTCGGAATTGCGAAGATACAGTACTTTAGGCTTATCTGCCGCTTCTACTTTATCCTGATAGGATTTGATTTCATCATAAGTTTCACCGTAAAGATCTATAAATTCCTGCGCACGTTCTTCTTTTCCCAGTAGTTCTCCGATTGCACGAAAGCTTTCCTGCAGTTCCTCTACTGTTTCATTTTTTACCATAACAGGAGCGATTCCAATATCCGAAAGCTGCTTTGCCTCATCCGTCTGGTAGTCCCAGATTACACATGCCTGTACTCCTTCGCTAACGAGAGCTTCCATATTGATGGAAAAATCTTTTCCGATATTGGAAGTATCCAATTCCCCATAATGGGAATCCAGCTTTTCAAAAAAAAGTCCTGTATATGCAGTCATAGCCCCGGGATTGATAGATGTCATACGTTCCGATGTACCATCAATTGCAAAAATAACAGATGACCACGGAAGCGGCGTAACCGCTATTTTTGAAATATCCGAAGGAACTTCCACTACATTCCCTGCTGCGTCTGTTACCTGGCGGACATCAGATGCTGCGCTTTGCGCGTCTTCTGCCAATACCGGTAGTGCACCTGTCACTGTCATGGCAGCTGCCAACATAGATGCGATTACTTTTTTTGCTGTTTTTTTCTTCATTTGCTTTTCCTCACTTTCTTTTTCTGAGGTCAAAAAAACCCTTCTCCAATAATGGAAAAGGGTACACAAAAGAAGGAGGATTCCTTCCTCTGTTCGCCCCTTGCCCAATGACCTGTCAGACAAAGAGGTCCAATGAAATATTCAAGTATCCTGGCTCGACATCAATGCCAAAGGGGCGACTTCCCAAAGAAATTTCTTCAGTGTCGTATCATCCCGGCTCCGTCCTACAGTGGCAGCACCGCACCGGCTTTTGACCGGTTTCCATAAAATATCTCATCTGAATTATTCTCACATGAACCCACAGCTATCTATTTAAATTAATGCTGTCGAATTCCTGTGTCAGAATAAATATATCATATAAGCCTTGTAGAATCAATCATTTATGGTTTTATATTTCCCATTGCCTGTTATCAATTTTTTTGATAATATATAAAGAACTATTTGTGACTACTATTATTGTAAGGGGAAATCCGATATGACTTTTCAAAACATGAAATATATAATCGAAATTTCAAACTGCGGTTCTTTGTCTCAGGCCGCCAAGAAACTCTTCATCTCTCAATCTACGTTATCCACTGCGGTAAAAGAAGTAGAGCAGAAACTGGGAATCACTCTTTTTCACCGTACAAACCGTGGGGTTACACTGACAGCAGATGGAGAAGATTTCGTTCGATATGCCAAAGATATTGTGGAAAGAACCCGTTATCTCGAACAACGGTATACAGCACGCAAAACGCTGCCAACCCATTTTTCAATTTCTACACATCATCTTCCGTTTGTGGTACGCTCTTTTGCCATCTTTTTGGAGGATCTGAAGCTTTCCTCTTTTGATATGGCATTACGCGAATGTGATACCCCATCTGTTTTGAATGATGTATGCACCGGCAGAAGTGACATTGGAATTGTTGCAATACAAAACTCTCAGATGAACACGCTGCAGACACAATTAACTGCTATGGACATGACCTTTCATGAAATGAATCAACTTCGAAACTATGTTTTTTTACGAAAAAACCATCCTCTTTCATCAAAAAAAGAGATTACCCTAAAAGATCTGGAAGATTATCCCTTTGTCACCTATGACGATGAGACACAAATTTCTCCGCTTTCTGAAGAACTGCTGATTTATACTCTTTTAAACAAAAACATGCATGTATCAGACAGATGTACGAAAATAGCTCTCGTGCGAAAGACCGATTGTTTCAGTATCGGTCCTGATTTAACCAACAGCAATGCAGACAGTTTTCACAAGGGTACAGGGGAAATAATTGCCAGACCACTTGATGAGGATATCGGACAGCTTCATCTTGGGTATATTCATAAAAACAATTATATTTTAAGCAGCCTTGCACAAAAGTATTTTAAATATCTGGATAAAGAGCTGATGATGCTGCTGAATTATCCCCAGTAAAATGAAAGTGTTCCTGCTGTAAAAAAGAAAGCGCTCCTGCTCCGGGGTAGAAAATGTGCCGTTCAAAATACGCGGAGGGAACGGATACATCCGAAGCAGAATCGCTTTCTATAATATTTGTATAATTCATATAAACAGGCGCATTCCATAAAAAATGCCTGCTTCGGTAGAGCAGACAACGTCTGGGGACTGCGGACTCCCCCAAATTGGTTGTTATACTTTACACGGAAGTTTAACCTCGCCATACTAAGCAGGTTTCCTGGCTTCAGGATCATCGCATCATCTCTCCTTCTCATGCATACGCACAATGGACAATGAGAATCGCTCCGCTGTTACAGTGACCGGATCGCTCAGGTTTCTCACCTGATTCCCTCTTCTGACAGTTCTTATGAACTGTCAGCACTTAATATGTTTCATATGGAATTATACTGGATTTAGAATATCACATCGTTTATTTCCTGTCAATCACAAATTTGCAATAGTTGTTGCTGTAATTATCCCCCTATCTGACACTCCAGGCCGCATACGGCATGGACTGCTTTTTTTAATGTTTTCATGTGTTCCATGGAAGGCGGTTCAATGCCTTCCATCAGATACTTTCTGCCGAGTCCCTCATACTTATCCTGTCCCAGTCTGTGGTAAGGCAGAAGATGTATGTTTTTTACGCCGGGAAGGGAAGCTGCAAAGCGTGCAATTTCCTGTATCTCTTCTACGGTATCGTTAAAGGTCGGAATCACCGGTACACGGATGACCATCCTGGTCTTTCCCGAAAGAGCCACTTTTCTGGCATTTTCCAGCATGAGTTCATTTGTTTTTCCGGTAAAGGCTTTGTGCTTTGCCGGATCCATATGCTTAATATCCATCAGGTATGTATCCAGATAAGGAAGAATCATTTCGATCCGCTCCCAGGATGCACACGCCGTGCTTTCGATGGCAGTGCTGATTCCCCGCTCCTTTGCGGCACGCAGCAGATCCCTTGTAAATTCCGGCTGGCAGAGGCATTCTCCGCCGGAAAGGGTCATTCCACCGCCGGAACGGTAATAATATGGTCTGTCCTTTTCCACCACTTCGATCATCTCCCGGACTGTCACATCACGACCGACAATCTTTTCCTCTCCCGCTATTTTCATGGTCTGGATCCGGTATTCCTGTGATTCCGGATTGCAGCACCACTGACATCGAAGGACGCAGCCTTTCAGAAAAACAATGGTGCGGATTCCGGGCCCATCATGAATGGAATACCTCTGGACATCAAAAATCCTTCCGGTTGTGTCTAAATAATCCATATTTTCCTCCTGGTACCACTTCATGCCTGCCACTTCCAAACAGGGATGATTATTTTTATCGTCTGTCAAAAGCCCTGTTCCGTCCGTCTGATAATATCATCCTGCAGAGAACGTGACAGAGTTGTGAACAATGCGCTGTATCCTGCCACACGAACGACAAGATGCTTGTAGTTTTCCGGATGCTTCTGCGCATCCAGAAGTATCTCTCTGTTCACAACGTTAAACTGCACATGCATACCCTTCTGATCAAAATAGGAACGGATCAGTGCAACAAATTTCTCCAGTCCTTCTCTTCCGGAAAGTGCCGATGGATGGAATTTCTGATTAAACAGCGTACCGTTTGAAACAATAAAGTGATCCAGACGTGCTACTGAGCTTGCTGCCGCAGTAGGGCCGTTTACATCCTTTCCTGCGGAAGGAGAAACACCATCTGCCACAGGCGTGTGTGCATATCTGCCATCCGGAGTGGCACCTGTCTGTCCACCGAGAGGAACATTTGCAGATACCGGATAAAGTCCTGCCTGATACTGCCCTCCACGTGGGTTTTTATAGTTCTGAAGCGGTTTCGTATAGGTATAGGCAACCTCTCTTGCGAAATAATCCACTTCCGGAATATCATTTCCGAACTTCGGAACTTCATCGATCAGATCATGGATTTCTCTGTATCTTGCCATTTTTTCTTCGGATGGACGGATCGTCACCACAGACTTTGCAACAGATGCAGCAGTCTTTTCATCGATATTCTTTCCTGCTTTCTGCATTTCTTTCAGGATACCGGTGGTCAGTTCTTTCACAGCCTGATCGTCCATACCTTTTCCAAAGTTCCAGATCAGGGCTTCCCTGAGTTCCTCCATGGAAACCTTCTTCTCCTCATATACCAGCTTTCGGATGGCAAAAAGAGAATCTGCCATATTGGCAACACCAAATCCCTGGGGGCCCGTAAAATTATAGACAGCGCCGCCCTCCTGGACAGATTTTCCTTTCTTCAGGCAGTCATCCACCATGGAAGAAAGAAATGGCAGCGGGCATCTCTCCGCATGTGCAACATCAATGGCATTGTCGGCATTGACAAGAAGTGAAATACAGTATTCCATCTGTTTTTTATAAGCGTCATAGAACTCCTCAAAGGTGTTCATCTTTGTGACATCGCCGGTAGGAATTCCCACCATCTCTCCCTGATCTTTTCCATTGCTGAAAACAAGCTCCAGCGGACGGCACATATTGAAAAATGCCGCATCGTGCCAGCCTTCGGTCTTGCCTGCTTTCTGCGGCTCCACACATCCGATGATATTGTACTCTCTGGCATCCTCCAGAGACAGTCCCCGGTTCTGAAGGGAAGGAATGATCACCTCATCATTATAGTAAGCCGGAAGGCCAATTCCCGTTCTGGTCAGCTCTGCAGCCTTGATCAGAAGCTCATGCGGGGAGCCATTCCACACACGTATGGACAGAGAAGGCTGCGGAAGATGTACATGCATGGATGCCTGAATGCACATAAAGGAAAGGTCATTCGTCACATCTTCGCCTTCACTGTTCTGTCCTCCTACGATCAGATTCTGGAACAGACTGTAGCCTGCAAATCCCTCCGCAGATGCCGCATCACGGCATTTATTCAGATCGTTTAATTTGACCCAGATACAGTCCAGCAGCTCCTGGGCGAATTCCCTGCTGATATCTCCATTTTCCATATCCTTTTTATAGTAAGGATACATATACTGATCAAAACGTCCCGGGGAAATGGAATGTCCGCTCGACTCAATCTGAATGACCTGCTGTACAAACCAGAAGGACTGGCATGCCTCATAGAAGGTCGTCGCACCTTTTGCCGGAACACGGCTGCAGTTTTTCGCGATCATCAGAAGCTCCTCTTTCCGCGCAGGATCACCGCACTGATATGCCATCTGCTCCGCAAGCTCAGCATATCTTTGTGCGTATTCGATCACAGCCTGGCAGCTTAAAAGAACGGCTTCCAGAAAATGTGATTTTCTCGCATAATCCCCATCTCCCACATTGCATTTAGAAAGCTCCGCCCGGGCCTTCGCCATGATTCCTTCGAAACCAATCTCCAGCACTTCCCAGTATTTTACCGTTACATGTCCCACACCATTATAAAAATAATTACCCGGTGTAAAAATGTTGTGCTCAATGGCTCTGATCGCCTCCGGCGCCATGTAAGAGGTCGCAAGTTCGCTTGTGGTTTTGCCCTTCCAGTATTTATGTACTTCTCTTAAATCCGCTTTTGTCTCTTCTGAAATATAGAAGGGGTCTGCGGATCTGGAAGAAACCGTATCCAGTTCATCCTCCAGCCACTGATAAGAAAATTCCGGATATGTCTGACATCCCCTCGGCGCAATCGTCGTACTTCCTGCGATCAGCTCCTCATCACGAATAATGATGGGAATATTCCGGAGAATATGGGCGAAAGCCTTTGCCCTGCGGGTAATAACAGGCTCTCCCTCCGTCTCCATGTACGATTCGGTAAGAAGCTTCGCTCTGGCAGACTCGATTTCCGGCATTTTTTCAAATAAATGATCCACCAGTCTCGTGATTCTGGAGGATTTGGGGATATCGCTTATTTGATATTTTTCCATGATACTCCTTTCCCATGGAAGGCTCTTCTCACAGAAGACAGACATGCTCCGCGTTTTCATAGACGTTTCCGTTTCACAGCCCCATGTTTCTTTTTTCATTTGGTCAGTTTGATAAGAAGGTCAAGCAAAAAGCCCGGGTAAAAACCCGGGCCGGTGAATACTCTGCCTTAAAACATGCAGAAATAATTTTCCATCGTCTGAAGCTCAGAGTTCAGTAACCTTTCAGACAACACTCGCTTGCCGCGGGTAGAATACAGGCAAGTAATCTGGCTTATCGCATCCAGCGAATCACAGTAACCGTCTTGCTCAGGATTTGCACCTGCTTCCTTTTATGTGCACGCACACCTGTACTCCGATCTCGTTTTTCTTTATCTGTTTTAACTATACTCCACAAAGGAAGTAAAGTCAATTACGAATCTGGCTATTAACGTGAAACAAGTATTCAATTATTCTTTTTACTCAAGTCCTTTTTCCTGTTCTGCCTGGATATCCGGGAACATGGAAAGCATAGGCTTGATCTTTTTGCCTTTCAGGCGGCGGTCAACATAGTTCTTCGTACATTTCATAACAACCGGAGAAAGTACGAGAACACCGATCAGGTTGGGGATCATCATCATACCATTGAAGGTATCGGAAATATCCCATGCAAGCTGTGCTTCGATTACAGAGCCTGCCAGAACGATCAGTACAAATACAACACGGTAAACCGTAACCGATTTTGTACCAAACAGATACTCACATGCAGTAGAACCGTAATGGCTCCAGCCAAGTACTGTGGAGTACGCAAAAAGCAGGATTGCCAGTGCGATAAACCATGCACCTGCTTTTCCGAAGGTCTGAGAGAAAGCATAGCTCATCAGAGAGCTGGAACCAACCTCTGCTGCCGCCTCGGTAAGCTGTCCGGTCGTAAGGTCCACAGCACCGGAAGTAAGGATTGTAAGAGCAGTCAGTGTACAGACAATGATCGTATCTGCAAATACTTCAAAAATTCCCCACATACCCTGGCGAACAGGCTCTTTTACGTTGGAACTGGAATGAACCATAACGGAAGAACCAAGACCTGCTTCGTTGGAGAACACGCCTCGCTTCATACCCATCTGCATAGCCAGCGCAATACCGGAACCAACCACACCGCCTGCAGCGGATTTCAGACCGAATGCACCCTGGAAAATGGATACAAACACAGCCGGGATTGCCTGAATGTGCATTGCAATAATGATCAGAGTTCCAACAAGATAAGCGATCACCATGAACGGAACGATTTTTTCCGTAAAGGAAGCAATACGTTTCAGACCGCCAAGAATAACAGCGGATACTGCAATGAACAGGAAAATACCTGTTGCGATCGTAGGAATACCAAAAGCAGTATTCACATTGCTGACCATACTGTTTACCTGGCTCATATTTCCGATACCGAAGGAAGCGAGCAGACAGAAACAGGAAAACAGGATTGCCAGTACCGTGCCGACTCCTTTTAATCCCGGTTTTCCGCCAAGACCGTCTTTCAGGTAGTACATTGCACCTCCACACCATTCTCCTTTGGAATTTTTGCGGCGGTACAAAATACCAAGAACGTTCTCAGAATAGTTGGTCATCATTCCAAAGAATGCAATCAGCCACATCCAGAATACAGCTCCGGGACCTCCGACTGCGATAGCACCTGCCACACCCACGATATTACCGGTACCTACGGTTGCGGCAAGAGCGGTACACAGAGACTGGAACTGGGAAATGGAACGGTCAGATGTATGCTTGGTGACATGTTTGTCTCCGAAAATCGCACCGATGGTATTTTTTATCCAGTGACCAAAATGGCTCAGCTGGAAAAACCTGGTCAGACAGGTCATTAAAACGCCAACAAATCCTAGGAGGATCAGTGCCGGCCAGCCCCAGACAATACCGTTCAGGAAGCTGTTTACGTTCGTGATAGTTTCAATCATTTGTATTTCTCTCCTTTCTCCTCGTATAAAATCGTAAATCCGCACGGTGTTTCAAACCAAAAAGCGAGCGTCGACAAGGCATAATGTCCATGCCTGCGGCGCTCACCCCGTTGTGAGATTAATCGATTTTATAATTAGACAAATTTTAGCATACCAGGTATATCTTGTCAATTGTTTTATTCTTTTTATTCCAAAGATTTACCTGTCTGTTTTCCTGTCATCCCTGTCATTCTGCGGATTTCTGTTCCACCATCATTTGAAATTTCTGAAGAGGAACCGGCCTGGAGAAATAATATCCCTGAATACTGTCAGCTCCGCATTTTCTTACGATCTCGCACTGCTCCTCTGTTTCGACTCCTTCTGTACAGACCTTTGAATTGCAGATTTTTGCCAGATCGTTCATAGCGCAGATCAATTTTTCATTCATGGAACCTTCTGCAATATCGTCAATAAACATCTTGTCAATCTTAACCACATCACATTTCAGCTGCTTCAGGATACTCATGGATGAATATCCGGTTCCAAAATCATCCATTGCAAAGCGGACTCCGATTTTACGCAGTTCCGATAAAATTCCGGAAAGCCTGCTGATACTCATCGTTCGGCACCTCTCGGTAATCTCCAGACAGAGATTTTCAGGCGGATACCCTGTTGCCTCAAGAGTATTCTTTA
>JBJFCH010000121.1:0-12934 GCA_051888835.1 Oliverpabstia sp.
GTATCCTCACTGTTCAGTGCGACTGCTCTTTCAACAAATTCATACCCTTCTTCATATTTGTGATTGGAGAAAGCAGTTTCCGCCATCTGCATCTGGTAACCAAAGTCATTGTAATTCTTTTGTTCCTGGTGAAGCTTCATAAGCACCGCTGCGCCAACAGCAACAGCGATACAGATAAAAACAGCCACAGTTATGATGATTTTTCTCTTTTTCTTTTTCCGTCGATTCTCCGCTGCTACCGCAGCTCTTCTGCGTGCTGCTTCCGCTTCCGCCTGTTCTTTTTTTAATCGATCATGTTCTTTTTTCATTCGTTCCATTTCCATATAATTCCCAAAAGAATCATAATCCGGAACCCATTGAACTTCCTGACCGCAATTCAAGCAGAAAAGTCGCCCTTCTTCTATCGGCTCTCCGCAATTTGAACATTTCATTATATTACTCTCCTCAATTTCATTTACTAAAACTAACAGAATCTCTTTTTATCATAATGCAATTAGAGAGATTCTTCAATATAATTTTCAAATTCTTCCATACTCATTAGTACTTTTCTGGGTTTGGTGCCTTCTTCAGGACCAACAACTCCAGCATCACTGAGCTGATCCATGATTCTTGCAGCCCGGTTAAATCCGATTTTGAACATTCTCTGGAGCATTCCGATCGACGCTTTATCTTTTTCAATGATGAATTTTCCGGCATCCACAAAGTAGGCATCTACTTCTTCACTGCCTCCAGCTGCCGCAGTTGATACATTGGAATTCATCATATCAGTGATTTTCTGATCATAAGTATTGTCCGTCTGATGGTGATCTGTCAAAAATTCAACTACCTGACTTACTTCTTTATCAGATACAAGGGAGCCCTGCAGTCTGGCAGGCTTTTGGTATCCCTGGGGATAATAAAGCATATCTCCTTTCCCCAGAAGCTTTTCAGCACCTACCATATCAAGGATTGTTCTGGAATCCACACCGGAAGTCACAGAAAAAGCAATACGCGAAGGCATATTGGCCTTGATCAGGCCTGTTATGACATTTACCGATGGCCGCTGCGTAGCGATGATCAGATGAATACCGGCAGCTCTTGCCAGCTGTGCCAGTCGACAGATCGCATCCTCCACTTCTCCGGGAGCAACCATCATAAGGTCTGCAAGCTCATCAACGATAATAACAATTTTAGGAAGTTTTTTCGGTTTGTTTTCATCATCTATGCCGTCAAGTTGAGCTACTTTATCATTATAGCCTTTTAAATCTCTTACATTGTATTCCGCAAATTTATTGTAACGATCTGTCATCTCTGATACAGCCCAGTTCAGTGCTCCCGCAGCTTTTTTCGGATCCGTGACTACCGGAATAAAAAGATGCGGTATTCCGTTATATACACTTAATTCTACAACCTTAGGATCAATCAGGATAAGTTTTACCTCATCCGGAGTTGACTTATAGATAAGGCTCATAATCAGGGTGTTGATGCAGACGGATTTTCCTGAACCGGTAGCACCGGCGATCAAAAGATGCGGCATCTTCCCAATGTCAGCGATCACAATTTTTCCACCAATATCTTTTCCTACTGCAAAAGCAAGTTCAGATGGAAAATCCCGAAATTCTTTTGATTCCAGAAGGTCTCTCAGCATTACAGCACTGTTGGTTGCATTGGGAACCTCGATACCTACAGCAGCTTTTCCGGGAATCGGAGCTTCGATACGGATATCAGCGGCAGCCAGATTTAATTTAATATCATCTGCCAGATTAACGATTTTACTTACCTTTACACCTTGTTCCGGCTGCAGCTCGTATCTGGTAACAGTAGGACCACAGCTTACATTGGTTACGGTAGCATTGACGCCAAAACTGTTCAATGTATTTTGTAGTTTTATAGCAGTTTCACGAACGTGATGATCAGAATCACCGGAAGAACCTCTGGTTCCTCTTTTTAAAAGATTAAGCGGTGGAAACACATACTGTTTTTTCTGTGGAGTATCTTTTTGAGAAATCTCCTGCTGTATGTTTTTTACCCCATCCTCAATTTCTTTTGGAGAAGATTTGGGATTCTTTCGGGGAGTTTTACTTTCATTATTCTGTGTTGATTCAGACTTTTCAATGGATAATTCTTCCATAAGACCGGATTCTTTTGGTTCGAAGGTATCCGTAAGATTATTCTCCGGGAAAAGCTCGAGAGGTTCCGGACGCTCAATATGCAGTTTGGGCAGTTCTTGGTTTCCTTCAATAGCAGCTTCTGATTTTTTCTTCCCTTTTGCTTGCACTTTTTCACTCAAAGACGGTTTATCTTTCTCAAGCGGCAGTTTTAGCTGCTCCACATCAAAAACTCCCCGTTCTTCTTTTTTTCTGATTCGATTTTCTTTTGCTCCATGATATACTTTTTCACCCGTATGCTTAATTGGTTTCAGGATAGAATGCTGAGTCATCACAATGATAGATATCAAAAAAGCAATGATCAGAATAACGTAAGCACCTATTGTTCCAAAAGCAATGCATAAAGCTTTTGCCAGCCCTCCGCCAATGATACCGCCGCCGGTCTTTTGTACAGCGCAGTACTGATAATATCCAGTCAGCTTTTCACCTTTTGCGTATCCCACGGTAAACAAATGAATCAGACCGGTGAGAAACCAGAACCCCAAAATCATACCCGTCATTTTTATTTTAAACAGACGATTTTTTCGATTGACAGCCGCAAAGGCAGTTCCGAAAAAAAGAACTGCCGGAAACACATAAGCCATCCAGCCCATCAGACCAAAAAAGAATTTGCTGATGGCATTGCCCACGGTTCCGCCTAACTCAAAATTACTGATCAAGAGCAAAATGGAGACTGCGAAAACAACAAGAATACCAATCTCCAGACCAAGACCGTTACTGGTCTGCTGCTGTCTTGAGGTATTACTTTTCTTTTTCGAACGAGAATTGCTTTTCTTACGTGAAGATGCGGTATTTTTTCTGCTGTTTGTAGTTTTTGTATTTTTATTTGGGACAGTTGAAGCCATTATTATTTCCTCCCCCTTGTCTAGACCTGTGGCCTCTTTCTATATATTTCTAAAATGTCAGCGCGCTATTTAAGCGGTAATACAAAATAGCATACTAAAGAAGCAATTCCCACAAAACCACAGTAAACTGCAAATATCTTAAATCTTTTTTTCTGTACCATAGACATCAGTGCACGAATACAGAGAAATCCGGAGACAGCTGCTGTAATCATTCCAACAGCATAAGCCGCTCCAAGCTGAAAGCTCATGGAAGGTGCCTTGAATTCTCCGAACTCGAGAATCATTGCCCCCAAGATTGCCGGAATTGACATTAAAAAGGAGTATTTCACTGCAAAACTTCGGCGAAAACCACATAAAAGTCCGGCTGTGATCGTGATTCCCAATCGTGAGATACCCGGTATTACACCGATTCCCTGACAGGTACCAAGAATTAGAGCCTCTTTCACTTTTATATCTTTCGGTATTTTGTCTCCACAATTCCAATAATCTATGACAATAAGTAGTACAGCAGTTATCAGTAATCCGGAACCGCATGCAAGAAGAGAAGGATTCAACTGTTTGACGATTCCACGAAAAACATAACCGATAATTCCGGTGGGAACAGTAGAAACGATGAGCATCATAACAAGTTTTCGATAATTATTATGAAGTACTTTTTTATAAATTCTGTCATCTGTTTCCTGAACTTTATTGTGAATCCATGCTTTTATATTATAAAAAATATCCGAAATCATACGAAGGGTTTCCCAGAACATTCTACGAAGATCAGAACGAAAAGCAAAAATAACTGCAGCCAGTGTTCCAACGTGAAGCATAATCTCAAATAAAAGTTCCGTTTCTTCGTTTGTGTGCAGTAAAGCACTTAAAATTGCAAGATGACCGGAACTGCTGACAGGCAGAAACTCGGTAACACCCTGAACGATTCCCAAAATAATTGCCTCTAAAAAGCTCATATCTTACCTCATCCTATGTACTGCATTTTATTACGAGGACTAATTATATCATAAATTAATATTACTTACAATCAAAAAAGGAAACGGAATGCAATTCTGCTATCCGTTCCCGATAAATCTTATTATTGTTTTTTGTCTTTTTTTTCTCGAATCAGCTCATATAATTTACTGAGAGCTTCACTGATTCCGCCAACCTGATCAATCAGTCCTTCTTTCACTGCTTCTCTTCCGTCCAACATTGTTCCTACATCCTTTACAAGAAGGGATGTGTCCAGCATAAGTTCTTCAACCCTATCCTGCGTAATATGGGAATGATTCGCAATAAATGCAGTAATTCGATCCTGCGTTTTTTCCATATTCCGGTAAGTCTGCATCACTCCGATGAACATTCCGTTGGTTCTTACAGGATGAATCACCATAGTAGCACTGGGAACGATAAAACTGTAATCAGAAGAAACTGCCAGTGGTACACCGATAGAATGGCCGCCTCCAAGTACCAGCGATACGGTGGGCTTACTCAGAGATGCAATCATTTCTGCAATGGCAAGTCCGGCTTCCACATCTCCTCCTACGGTATTCAGAAGAATCAATAAGCCGTCCACGCTGTCATCGTCCTCAACCATGGCAAGTCTTGGCAGAATTTGTTCGTATTTTGTGGTTTTTGCCCGCTCTCCCAAAGTTTCATGTCCTTCCACTTCGCCTATAATCGAGAGAAGCTGAATTCTGTTTTCCAGTTTGGCAACATTATCTGTGTTTTCTTTCATATCCATAAGTGCACTCTCCTTTTGCATTTAGTATGTGCAGTTTATGGAAAAAAACACACGTTTTTTCAAGATAATTTATTCATTCCAATTATGATATACAGCCTGAACATCGTCATCATCTTCCAAAAGATCCAGTGTTTTCTGAAGATTTTTAATAGCTGTTTCATCTGTAAGATCAACATAAGTCTGAGGAATCATTGTTACCTCAGCTTCTGCCATCTCAATTCCTTCTTTTTCCAGAGCTTCGCGAACCTGTGAGAAATCATCCGGATCTGTCAGAATTTCATAACAGTCATCTTCTTCAGAAAAATCTTCTGCACCGGCATCCAGAGCCAGCATCATCAGATCATCTGCATCCATTTCACAGTCTTCTTTAGCGACAATGATCTGTCCTTTTTTATCGAACATAAAGGATACACATCCCGGTGTACCTACATTTCCGTTTCCTTTTGTAAATGCACTTCTTACATTGGCTGCGGTTCTGTTCTTATTATCAGTCAGTGTATCAACGATAATAGCGATACCGTTCGGACCATAACCTTCATAAGTGATTACTTCATAATTGTCTGCGTTTGCATCTCCGGCAGCACGTTTGATACCTCTTTCAATAGTATCGTTCGGCATATTGTTCGCTTTTGCCTTTGCAATAACATCGCGCAGTTTGCTGTTGTTTTCCGGATCCGGTCCTCCTTCTTTTACTGCGATTACAATTTCTCTACCGATAATAGTGAAAATTTTTCCTTTTTTTGCATCATTTTTTTCTTTTTTATGTTTGATATTGGCGAACTTTGAATGTCCTGACATGGTTTTTCTCCTCTTCTTATTGTATTTTTTCTACTCTTATTTTTTGAATAATATTATTTTCTACAGAAAGTATCTGAAAACAATATCCATTCGCATTTATCTCTTTATCTTCATCTGTGGGAATATGTTCCAGCAGAGAAGTAAGATATCCGTTCAGGGTTCCATATTCATGATCTCCCAGGTCAATGCCCAACACTTCTTCCACATCATCCAGTGGAGTAAGTCCATCCATGAGGATACTTTCATCAAACTGAGGCTGAATAAATTCTTCCGTTTCATCATATTCATCAAGAATATTTCCTACGATTTCTTCCAGTATATCTTCCAGTGTCAAAAGTCCGGCTGTCTGTCCGTACTCATCAACTACAATTGCCATATGTATCTTTTTGGTCTGCATGGCTTTGAAAATAGCATCGATACTTCGGGTTTCCGGAATATAAGCTACAGAACGAATCAGATGTGGAATCTGCACAAGAGGACAATCTTTATAGTCTTTTTTCATCTGATGAATCATGGCATCCTTTATATGAATAAAACCGGTGATGTTATCGATATCCTCATGGTATACCGGATATCTGGAATTACTGTGCTCAATCATAAAATGAATTGCTTCATCCAGTGTCATTCTCTCATCCAGTGCATTCATGTTTTTTCGATGCGTCATAATATCTTTGGCATCTTTATCACTGAATTCCATGATATTCTGGATCATCTCCGCTTCACTTTCCTGTATGACACCCTGCTCGTGTGCTTCATCCACAAGATCTATTATTTCATCCTCTGTTACATCGCCTTCCGGATGATGAGGATCAATACCAAATAAACGAATGATCACATTGGTCAATGCCGAGGTCAGTCTCGACATAGGTAAAAGCAGGATAATAGCCGTTCGCACGACAGGCAAAAATCTGTAGACAACAGAGTCCGCATAATGGGCACACAGTTTCTTTGGTATCATGATCCCCACAGAAAGAAGAATGATCATGCTGACCAGACTTACCAGAATCAGAATACTGTCAAATAAAATGGCAGAGCCCAGTTTATCACCCAGTGGGGTACTCTTTAATGTACCGTGAAAATAATATGTCATGCTCCTTATCAGGAAAACACCGATCAACATACTTAAGAGGGTAGCCGTCACCTGAATTGTATTGATCAGATCTTCCGGCTGAGCAAGCATACGAAGCAGGGTGATGCTTTTCTTATCTCCCTGAGCTGCTTTCTTTTCAATCTCCCCTTCATTGACATGTTGGATGGCGGAACTGAATCCGTATAATAAGCTGTTTAAAATAATAAATATCAGAAATATGATACACCCGGCTATCGGGCTGTCTCCACTCTCCATAGATACTCCTTTTTCTATTGTATACCGGCATTTCTTACTGACCGTCCTTACAGAATATACCATCTTCCGCATATTTCGTCAAGAAAAAGCAGATGACACAGTATTTATGTAGGAAGCTCCAGACTGATCTGAAGAGCTCTGTCAACCTGTGAAAGAATATCCTGATCCAGATGGCAGACTTTGTCTTTCAGCCGTTGTTTATCAATTGTTCGAAGCTGTTCCAGCAAAATAACGGAATCCCGTACGATATCATATGTGGAAGCATCGATTTCTATATGAGTCGGAAGCTTCGCTTTATTCATCTTGGATGTTATGGCTGCGCAGATTACGGTAGGACTATGTTTGTTGCCCACATCATTCTGAATGATCAGTACAGGGCGGATACCGCCCTGTTCACTTCCCACAACCGGCCGAAGGTCTGCATAAAAAATATCGCCTCTTCTAATATTCACACAATTCACTCTCCGATTCCTAAGTTCTGTCAGAAATTCCTGATATCTACAGTATTTCCATATTTCTCAGGTGTATTCGAATGTTTTGTGTTTTATGAACGGCGGATTTACGGATGAAAATGCAAATCATGTGAATGATATACCCGTGGTACTCGTTTACTGATGCAGCACAAAAATTCATAGGGGAATCTTCCGGAAATCCCGGACAGCTCTTCCACCGCAATGCAGTCATCGCCGTCTTTACCAAGCAGTGTTACCTCATCTCCTGCCTGTACCTCTGCAATATCTGTTACATCTACCATAAATTGATCCATACAGACTCTTCCCAGAATTGCAGCTCTCTGTCCATGAATTAAAACAGAACCTTTGTTAGACAGTCCCCGGGGATATCCGTCTGCGTATCCTACAGGAATTGTAGCAATCTTTGTAATGTCACGGGTAGTAACAAAAGTTCCGCCGTAGCTTACAGGAATCCCTTTTTCGACCTCTTTGAGGTGGGAAATATGAGACTTTAAACTCATTACCGGTTTTAGTTCCACTCCGGGATTGACCACTTCATCAGACGGGTAAACACCGTAGATGGTAATGCCGGGGCGAACCGCATCCAGGTCTCCTTCTCTGTGCCATAGAATTCCCGCACTGTTGTTACAGTGTTTTAGAGGAATTTCAATTCCTTCAGCTTCAATAAGTTTTACAAATTCCAGATACGTCTCATACTGTTCTTGTGCAAAAGAAAGATCAGCTTCATCTGCTCTGGCAAAATGGGTAAAGATACCTTCTATTCTCAGATTCGGAAGTTTGCTGATATGTATAATTTCTTCCAGACTCTCCCTGGGATGACGAAATCCGATTCTCGTCATTCCCGTATCCACAGCCAGATGAATCGGCAAAACCCGGTTGAATTTTTCTGCCGCATGTGCAAGCTGTTCGGCCATCTTAAGTGTAAATACTGCCGGACGAATGTCTTTTTTTACGAGTGTTTCATAATCTTCAGGAAATACGTACCCAAGAATCAAAATTGGTTTACGAATTCCGTTTGCCCTGAGTTCTTCTGCCTCTTCTGTTGTTGCAGTGGCAAATCCCCAGATGTATTCTTTTTTCTGCATCATACGTGCGATTTGCACAGCACCATGCCCGTATGCATCTGCTTTTACTACTGCAATCATTTTAGTTCCTGGTGTGAGATTTATTCTCATATTTTCAAAATTATTTTCAACCGCATCCAAATCTATAGAGGCATAGACACGTTCGTGTTTTTTTATCATAATAATTATTCTCCTTTCTGTAACGAAGCCATTCTTGTCTGCATTACAGCTGTAATTTCATAAACAAATCAGGGATTGCCTCGATAAGATCAGAGGCAGTCATAGAACGTTCCCCTTTTCGTTCTTTAGCCGTATCTCCGGCTTTCCCATGCAGCCAGACACCAAGAGGTGCTGCTTTTTCGGGTTCCAGACCCTGAGCAAGAAGACCGCCAATCATACCTGACAGAACATCTCCGGATCCGGCAGTAGCCATTCCGCTGTTCCCCGAAAGATTCAAATAAAAAATATTATCATCGGTCATAGTCATCGTTCTGGCATCTTTCAGTACCAATACCGATTTTGCATCGGTATAGTTTTTGAGCTGCTTATGAAACTGACTCATACATTTGCGTGTTTCGGATTTGAGCTTCGCAATCGGATACCCGGAGAGACGTGCCATCTCTCCCATATGTGGAGTCAAAATAAATGGTCGAACGCAGGTCATTAGAATTTCAGGATGTTCAGCCAGAAGATTCAATCCATCTGCATCAATAACCAGAGGCTGCGAAGTATCTTTTTCAAGGAAAGATTCCAAAATGGACAGTGCTGTATCACTTTTACCGATTCCCGGTCCCACAACTGTAAGATCTGCCCAATCTGCAGCAGCATTCAGCTTACTGTTCACTGAAGAAGGATCTTCTCCCTGACAGTAGGTGACAAGCATAGCTTCCGGAAACAACTGCTGTAAAATGATTCGATTACTTTCTTCCGTAAAGATTTTTACCATTCCAGCACCGGTCAGCATTGCCGCTTTTGCGGAAAAATAAGCTGCTCCACTCATATTTTTGCTTCCGGCGGCAATCAATATTTTACCAAAGGTACCTTTATTTCCGTCTGCTTTTCGTTTAGGCATCCAGTTTAATTCATTTTCATCAATCGCCCGAAGTGCTTCCGGTTTCTTACCATAGATGCCGATATTTTTTATGATTACATCCCCGGAATAAGCCGCACCGGGATAGAGATACAGTCCTGCTTTTCCATAAGCGAAAGTAACTGTTTTAGTGGCACGAACAGCGATTCCCATCACATTTCCTGTAGCAGCACAGATTCCGGAAGGAATATCCACTGCAAGAACCGGTATTTGAGAATGATTGATTTTTTCAAATATTTCTTTGTAAATACCGGTAATTTCTCTGGATAGTCCGACACCAAATACAGCATCTACGATAGTAGTATATTCATTTGGACAAAAGTTATTGACAACAGAAACACCATAATTTTCGGCAATCTTCCATTGAATAGCTGCTTCTTCTGTAAAAGATTCCATTTTTCCTGCAAGAAAAAGGTCAACCCGATATCCTTCCAGATGAAGGATTCTCGCAGCTGCCATGCCATCTGCTCCATTATTACCTGAACCGCAGACAATCAAAATTTTTTCCGTGTCAAACTCGTTTTTCAGTACTTCCGTTACTGCCAAAGAAGCACGTTCCATCAGAACAAGAGATGGAATACCATAGGAATGGATCGTCTCATAATCCAATTCTTTCATCTGTTGTCCGTCAACAATTTGTTTCATCAGCTGTTTTCTCCTTTAAATAACAGAGACTGCTGCCTTCCGGCAACAGTCCCATATTTACTCTTTTTTGTGATCTTTTTCATAGCGGCTGAGATTATAGGAAAGCCGCATCAGGCTTTCAGACAGATGTACGTTTTCTACGATCACATCTGAAGGCACTGCCAAATTCAGATCGGTATGGGCGAAATTCCAGATGGCCTTGACACCGTTGTCAACCAACACTTTTGCCATCTCCAATGCCTTTGACTTTGGAAGTGTAAGCGTTGCAATCTCCACCTGATGTGTCTGTATAAATTCCGGGAGTTCATCCGCCATGCGAATCTCAATGCCTCGGACAGAAACTCCTTTCAGCACAGGATTGACATCGAATATACCTATCAGCTTGAAACCCTGCTTTTCAAATTGCGTATAATTTGCAAGTGCCTGGCCAAGATTACCGGCACCCAGAATAATCATATTATGACTTTTATCCAACCCCAATATTTTTGCTATCTCCGAATGGAGATATTTTACATTGTACCCATAGCCCTGCTGTCCAAAACCGCCAAAATTATTCAGATCCTGACGAATCTGAGAAGCGGTAACTTTCATCCTGCCGCTCAACTCGTTCGATGAAATCCTCTCGACTCCATCATCCATCAACTCTCCCAGATATCTGTAATATCTCGGCAGGCGCTTAATGACAGCCCGGGAAATATCTTTTTCCTCCACGTCTGTACGCCTCCTGCTACTTACTATTCTTTATTATATTAAAATGTGAAAACAATGTCAAATAAAGTTAGCATTTTCTCCGGTTTTTCTTGCGGAATTTATAAAATTATGTATAATTATACGAGATAACGATATCATCAATGCTGTCTCACATATCTCAGCAAGTATGATAAAAGGAGGATACACATGATTTTATCATGTCAGAATATCAATAAATCATTTGGCGTCAATGAAATACTGAAAAATGCTTCTTTTCATCTGGAGGAAAGAGAGAAAGCTGCGCTGATCGGTCCGAACGGTGCCGGTAAATCCACTCTCCTGAAAATTATCATGCAGGAAATGTCTGCGGATTCAGGGGAAGTTATTATTTCCCGCGGAAAAACCATCGGTTATCTGGCACAGCATCAAGAACTGAAAAGTGGTCGTTCCATCTATGACGAACTTCTGGATGTAAAACAATATATTCTTGATATGGAGGAAAAAATCCGTTCCATGGAGCAGAAAATGAAAACCGTAACCGGCAGAGAACTGGATGTTCTTCTCTCTGACTATTCCCGACTTACGCATCAGTTTGAACTGGAGAATGGGTACGCATGCCGCAGTGAAGTAACCGGTGTATTGAAAGGTCTGGGATTTGCAGAGGACGAGTTTTCAAAATCCGTGGATACCCTTTCAGGAGGTCAAAAAACCCGTGTGGCACTGGGACGTCTGCTTCTCTCCAATCCGGATATTATCCTTCTTGATGAGCCTACCAACCATTTGGATATGGATTCTATTGCATGGCTGGAAAATTATCTTGTGAATTATAAGGGTGCTGTATTTATTGTATCCCATGACCGGTATTTTCTGGATAAAGTAGTTACAAAGGTCGTAGAGATCGATCATGGTAATGTACGGATGTTTATGGGGAATTATACTGCTTACGCTCAGAAAAAAGCAATGATTCGTGAAGCTCAGTATAAAGCGTGGCTGAATCAGCAGCAGGAAATCAAACATCAGGAAGAAGTGATCACGAAACTAAAATCCTTTAACCGTGAGAAATCTATCAAACGGGCCGAAAGCCGCGAAAAAATGTTGGATAAAATGGAAGTTCTTGAAAAGCCTGCGGAAGATAATTCCGAGATGCGTCTTACTCTTTCTCCACGTATCATCAGTGGCAACGATGTACTTACAGTAACCGGATTATCAAAAGCATTTTCCAATCAGCAGCTTTTTTCAGATGTTGATTTTTCCATTAAACGAGGGGAACGTGTGGCAATAATCGGAGCAAACGGAACAGGAAAAACCACTCTATTGAAAATACTAAATGGTTTAGTTCTTCCGGATGACGGAGAATTTGAGCTGGGAAGCAAGGTACAGATCGGATATTATGATCAGGAACATCATGTCCTTGATATGGAAAAAACCGTTTTTGAGGAAATGTCTGATACTTATCCCTATCTAACGAATACAGAGATTCGTAATGTGTTGGCAGCATTTCTTTTCACCGGAGATGATGTATTTCAACAGATCAAAACACTGAGCGGCGGTGAACGCGGACGTGTATCTCTGGCAAAACTGATGCTCTCGGAGGCAAATTTCCTGATCCTGGATGAGCCTACTAACCATTTGGATATTGCTTCTAAGGAAATACTCGAAAATGCTCTGAACAGCTATACCGGAACACTGCTTTATGTATCTCATGACCGTTATTTCATTAATCAGACAGCCACCAGAATTTTGGATCTGACGAATCAGTCAATGGTAAATTATATCGGAAATTACGATTATTATCTGGAGAAGAAAGAAGAATTGACACAGATTTATGCTCCGGAAGCTGAAAAATCGGAAGAACAGCAGTCTGCTTCCTCCAATAAACAGGATTGGATGCAGAAAAAAGAAGAACAGGCACGCCTTCGCAAGAGGGAAAATGATCTTAAAAAGACCGAAGCAGAAATTGAACGCCTGGAAACCAGAGATAAAGAAATTGACGAAGAAATGAATCAGCCGGAAATAGCAGTTAATGTGGCGGAATGTGTACGACTTTCTAAGGAGAAAGCAGAAATCGCCGAAAAACTGGAAGAACTCTATGAAAAGTGGGAGGAACTGGCATA
>JBJFCH010000122.1:0-12695 GCA_051888835.1 Oliverpabstia sp.
TGCATGGAGGATTTTTGTCTCAATCCCCGTCCCTTCAGCAAAGCGGACAAATTCTTCCGCCAGTTTCTCCGGCCACAGATCATTCGCCGGCATATTTACAAGATCTCTGACAAAAAGGATATTTTCCGCAAGAAGACGCCCTTCTTCCAGAGCATCTTTGTATTCTCCGACCATCTCCGGAACACCTATTGTATAAGTGATTTCCTCCACATCTGTTTTGTATGTCTTTGCTTTTCCCGTCACCAGGAATATGCCTTCAAAAAAGGCCCGCATCGTCTCTTTGGAACTTTCAGTAAAATAAGGGCTGAGGCTGAAAGTAAATGCAGAAATCCTAAGTTTCCGCATTTCCTTACAGGACGCTCCGGATAATTCTTTTGCAGTATTTACTTCCTGCGGATCCTCTTTTCCGATTCCTACCAGCAGAACACTGCTCCCATCACTTTTTGGTACAAAAAAAGTATTCAAATATTCCGGTTTGTATATTTCTTTTATGTAAGAGAGTCCCAGCTCATCCAGCTGCTCCGGTTCGGATACAAACCGTATCATACAACTGCCTGTCGGTTCAAAAACTATATGTGTCATGAAGGTTTAATCCTCCTTCAGAACGATTTCAATAACTGTATCGTTCTCATCCGGAAGCGGATAGCAGTCAGCTGCCATCGGATCAAAGAAGAAAAATGCATTTTCTGCATATTCTTTCAGATTCCAGAAAAAGCTTTCTTTAATCTCAGAATTATCGCTCACCAGACGCATTTTTTCAATTTTTCCTGCCATACTCGGAAGGCAGATTGCTCCTGCCTGTTCTTCCATCACATGAGCATACAGTATGTTTCCTTTTCTTGTAAAACGTCCCCATTCCGGTTTTGGAAGCTCTGCATATCCACATCCATAGATACTTCTTCCGTTTTTCTTCATCCAGACACCGACTTCACGAAGAATATTTACAGACTCCTCCGGAATCTCACCTTTCGCATTTGGTCCTACGTTCAGCAGAAGATTTCCTCCTTTGCTGACACATTCCACCAGCATGTGGATGACCATTTTTGCTGATTTATAATGATGATCGTGTGCCGCATATCCCCAATGATTATTCAATGTGATACATGCCTCCCACGGAATCGGATTGCCGCCTTCATCTCTGAGCCCTGCCGGTGGAATCATCTGCTCCGGTGAAGCAAAATCTCCGGAGTATTCCGTAGGATTCAGAGTACGGATCGAACCTGCATCTTCCGCACTTCCTTCCAGACGGTTATCAATGATCACCCACGGCTGGATAGAACGAACCATCTCAATTAATTTATCCGCTTTCCATTTTTCACATTTCATTTCGCCATAAGAGAAATCAAACCACATCAGATCCAATTTTCCATAGTTTGTCAGAAGTTCTTTGATCTGACCGAACATAAATTCCAGATAACGATCAAAATCTCTGTCTTCATTGGAGCACGCGGGATTATTTCTCATCGGATGGTGCATATCACCATAATGTGGAAAATCCGGATGGCGCCAGTCAATAATTGAGAAATAAAGTCCAACCTTGATTCCTTCCGCACGGAATGCTTCCAAGAATTCTTTTACCAGATCGCGTTTGCACGGAGCATTGGTTGATTTAAAGTCAGTCAGCTTTGTATCATACAGACAGAAACCATCATGATGCTTTGCTGTAAGAACCGCATACTTCATTCCTGCTTCTTTCGCCAGTTTTGCCCACTCTCTCGGATTATAATTTTCTGTGGTGAATTCATCCATAAAAGGTGCATATTCCTCATGGGGAATTTCTTCGATACTGCGAACCCATTCTCCTCTTGCCGGAATGGAATACAGCCCCCAGTGAATAAACATACCAAATCTGGCATCCCGATACCATTCTGTTCTTTTTGTTCTTTCTTCAACTACTTTATTCATTTGTCAATCCTCCTGCAATCCCTTATTTATACATATTTAGTATTTTTAATATCATATCTGCCGTTCCCACATTATAACCGGCCATTCCGTAAATCCCCTTCATGGACTGGTCGATGATCACGATTAACGGCAGTTTCCCCGGCTCCAGATACATTCTTCGTGCCAGCACACTCATATCTGCATCAAAATCATCCAGTAAAAATTCTACCCCTGAAACACCTGTCAGTGTCCTTTTGAGCGTAGGATCCTCTTTTACTTTCAAATCCCGGATCACAAAATAAATAGTGGCCGGCAACTGCTCAAACGCTTCTTGTCGCTGATAAATCTCATTTAAAATATGTTCTGTTGGTTCTTTACTCTCCTCCAGCCAGATAAACAATCCTCTGTTCTCTTTTACCAGATCAGAAATCTTACATCTGGTTCCATCCTCTTTTCTGAGTGTAAAATCTGTAATATCATTGTCTTCCAGTAAATCCTCCGGACTGGCCTCTGTCTGTTCCAGCCAGATATCCCTGCTCTCACCGTCTTTCAGCTCAAATTCCAGCTTTTTGGCGAAAATATTGCCGTTCGGAAGGCGGTTGGATGTGAGGATCCGATATTTTCCCGGAAATAAAGGAATCGTTCCGTAGATTTCTTCTCCTTCTTCCACACCCAGCATCTGCACTCTATATCCGTCTTGTTCAAAACGTGAGATAGACCAATTCTGAAAGTATGTCCAGCTTTTATTTTCCTGTCTGTGTACCACAATAGCCGCTGTTCTCTCTGCTTCTTTTATGCCACTTTCTACCAGAGGAATAAAATGATTATCTTTCCAGAACTCCGGAATCTCATCCGCAGGATTCAGGCGTGCCGGAACTCCAATAGTTCTAAGAATCTGTACACTGATCACCTTTTTGGTCAGTCTGCTTCCATATCCGCTGGTAAGTGCACCCTTTGCGGAAGTAATTAGATTCTCATATTCCAGATCCGGATTCTCTGTCAAAGTATCTTCCACAAGTTTCCAAACTCTTTCCGGATTTTTTTGCAGTTCCTGTCTTTTTTCCTGTCCCAGCCAGGAACGGATAAACCCACGGAAAGGACGAATCATTTCATTGCCCACTCGCGGACATAGCACATAAGGTATCAGTATATCATCCGGATACGTGCTTACATATTCTGCTGTTTCTCTGCAGTGTTCCTCCAATATATCCGCCGTAATATCCAGATAGTCTTTTTCTCTCAGAGAACTCAGAATATCCAATTTCCATTTTTCCGGCCATTTGCCGTCGGAGGTTCTTAAAAGGAATTCAGCGATTTCCTTCTGATTGCCTCTGGCCATTTGCATAATCTCACAGCAGCGTTCTCTGTCCTTCTCCGAAAATACTTTTGTCACACTTTCTGCCAGTTCCGGATCATAGAAACCATTCTCTTTCTCCTGTCTTTGCAACGTAACAACAGCCAATTTTTTTCTTCCCTGTGTAATCTCCTCTTCCGTCTGTACACATCGATTGATCGGTGCATCTTTCGGTGCATGGATAATCAGCTCTTCCCAGCCCTTTTCCGAGCTACATAGGTTTTCCTTTTTCAACATGATCATGCAGCTTTTCTGTTCTCTGGTATCTACAAAGACTTCTCCATATCCTTCCTTGCCGGCTACGGATAAAAAGATAGTACCGAGCCCGGTTTCAAGAATCTGCTTTCCGTTTTCATCCGTACGGACTGACGCAATTTCTCCCAAATGGGAATAATTCATAACGTAAAAACGAATTTCTTCTCCTGCGGCAGGCGTATGATCTTCCTTAAGAACAGTCACCTCCAGCTTTGCAGGATTTGCATAGCGTTTCAGCTGATTCAAGACCTGGGACATTCCCGCTCTTCCTACAATCTCTTCTTCCGGATCCCCCGGCAAAAACCAACGGGAATGAACCATCATTGCTCTGGACGAAGCATTGGTAAACCAGCCTTTATTCAGTACTTCTTCCGGTTCACAGGCTCCCAGAAACTTCCATTCTCCGCTGCACCACACTTCTACCCATGCATGATTGTCATCACAGTGGGACCACAAGGGCACATACACCTGTCTTGCCGGAATTCCCACACTTCTGAGTGCTGTAACAGCAAATGTGGATTCTTCTCCACATCTTCCATAAGCGGAACGATATACACAAGCCGGGCTGGCAGTCCTTCCGTCCGTTGTCCGGTAAGTAGCCTGAGAAGCGCACCAGTAATTAACAGCCAGAATTGCTTCTTTCATATCCTTTTCTTCCACATCTTCTTTCAGCTGCTCGTAAAAGAAAGGACGGCTGTCTGTCAGATCTTCATTATTTACTCTATGATGCAGGACATATCCTGCAAACAATTTTTCCGGAATTTTTCCTGCAAAAGGTCCCTTTTCCCACAGAAAAACCCCATGCTTTGCATAGGAAAGAAAAAGTTCCGGAGAGTAATCAACCGCATCACTGACCGGCATAGATGCATACAGACACTTCAGTGCTTCTGCTTCCTGATCCGTACAGTTCTTTAATATATCGACAATCTGCGCTTTATGTTTTCCCAGTCGTTTCAGCTGTTCTTCAAAAGCCTGTTCAATTTCCTGTAAAAACTGCTGTGTAAACATACTTTCTCCTTTGTCATCACGTTTTTCTTAATTAATTTATTTTTTTCAGCACTTCTGCTGCCTCTCTCACTTTTTTCTCTGAGGTTCGCCAAATCTCATACTCACTCAGAGACGGAAGCCCCATGCTTACCTCTTTTTTTCGGTAGCGCATCGCACTGTCCAATGTCTCTTTTCCTGACATATGGTAGCTGGTTCCTCCCGTCACAGGACGAAGTTTACGGATGACTTCCGCTCCTACTCCGCCGCCTGCCATAATATCGATCTTTCCTTCCGACTGCACAATCAGTCTGCGGATCAGTTCTCTGCCCTCCCAGCAGGACTGTTGCTGACCGGATGTGAGTATTGTGTTGATACCCAGACGGATGGCTTCCTCCAAAGCCCGGAAAGGATCTCTGCACATATCAAAAGCCCTGTGCAACGTAATATCCATACCATCTGCTTCCTGTATCAGCTTTTCCATTGCGGAAAGATTCAGATTTCCATCTGCATCCAGTACTCCAATCACTACTGCCTGGGCCTTTGCTTCCCTGAACATGCGGATTTCTTCACGCATGATCTCCATTTCATATTCGCTGTAACAAAAATCTCCAAAACGGGGACGTATCAAAATATGCATTCGTATATCTGATTCCTTTCGAATCTGGCGAAACAATGCCAGATCCGGTGTGGTTCCGCCGATCGGGAGATTTGCGCACAGCTCCAGGCGGCTTGCGCCGCCTTTTACTGCATTCAGTGCGGACTCAACACTGTCCACACAACATTCCAAAATATAATTTTTCATGATATTTACCCCTTTACCGCTCCTATCATTACACCTTTTACCAGATACTTCTGTACAAAAGGATATAATAACATAACCGGGAGGGAAGCTACAACTATTGTTGAATATTTTAATAATTCCGACATACCCTGCAGTTTTGAAACAGCAGATGCATCCGTAACTTTGGTCATATCCACCTGACTCATGATCAGGATTTCTTTCATGACGATTGTCAATGGCTGCAGATCATCTTTGTACAAGTAAAGCATTGCATTGAAGTAGTCATTCCATTTTGCAACACCGTAGTACAGAGTAAGTACTGCCAGAATCGGTTTACTCAGCGGGGTAACAACACTGAGCAGATACCGGAATGGGGAGCAGCCATCCATCTGGGACGCCTCATAAAGTTCATCCGGAATGGAGTTTACGATATAAGTACGGCAGATGATCATATTGTAAGTAGACATAGCCGTAGGAATAATCATAGCCCATCTGGTATTCAGAAGACCTAATTTATTTACCAGAATGTAGGATGGAACCATACCACCACTAAAATACATGGTAAATACGAAGAACATGGACAAAAATCCTCTGGCTTTAAACTCTTTTCTTGACAGTGGGTATGCACACAGCATGGTCATAACCAGATTCAGTGCTGTACCTACGAACAAATAAATGAACGAGTTCAGGAAACCTGTCATGATTTTTGCATTCTGGAATACCGCTTTGTATCCTTTTAACGTAGGATTTACGGGAAGTAATAACACGTCACCTCTGACAACAGCCTGTGGATCAGAAAAAGAAGCAGATACCACATAAAGCAGAGGATAAGCGATTATAACAAAAATAATAAGCAAGAATACATAAATAAGGATAGTAAATAGTTTATCCCCAGTACTCATAAAACGAAATTTCGATTTTCTCATTCCCTGCACCTCCTACCACAAACTGGTCTCTGTAACTTTCTTACAAATCTGATTTACGATAACCAACAGTGCAAAGGCTACAATCGACTGGAACAGACCGGCAGCAGTTGAATAACTGAAGTTGGAGTTAACAACACCGACCTTGTAGACGAAAGTCGAGATAACTTCTGATACAGAAGTATTCAGTGAATTCTGCATCAGGTAAATCTTATCCATACCGATACTTACGATATTGGAGCAGTTGAAAATCAACATGATAATAACGGTAGGCATAATAGCCGGAATATCTACGTGCATAATTCTCTGTACTCTGGTTGCACCATCCACAATGGCCGCTTCCTGGAGCTCAGGGCTTACACCTGCCAGAGCTGCCACATAAATGATGGACGAGTAGCCGGCAGTCTGCCATACACCACTCCATACATACAGATGCCGGAAGATTCCTGCATCTCCAAAGAAGTTGATCGCATCAATACCAACTTTTTGCAGAAGTACATTGATGATACCGGTTCTCAGGTCCATCATCTGCATCATCATACCAACAAGTACTACAACAGAGATAAAATACGGTGCATAAGTTACCATCTGCATTGTCTTTTTAAATTTTCTGTTTCCAATCTCATTGATTGCGATAGCCAATAAAATAGGAATCGGGAAATTTGCTATCAAGGTATAGATACCAAGTATAAATGTATTCTTGATTACCAGAACGCTACTGGGAGAAGTTAAAAACTGCTTAAAATATTTCAGCCCTACCCAGCTGCTTCCCAAAATACCTTTACGGATACTATAATCTTTAAAAGCTATGATAATTCCGCCCATGGGAATATAAGCAAACACAATCGCATAAATTACCGGCAGTGCGATGATTGCCCAAAACTGCCAGTTAGAGGATTTTCTCTTACTTTTTTTCTTGGCGGGTACTGCTTTTACACTTTTTGCCATACAAGTACCTCCTTTATGATAAAACTGCCCGCCATAACAACGGGCAGTTTTCCTCTTACATCTTCATCAGCAGTTATCTTTTGCGACAGCTGCACAACTACAATTATTCAGCAGAAGCTGATCTGTCATAAGCAGTCTGGTACATATCCAGAAGATCCTGCAGACCTACTCTTTCCAGATCTGAAAGATATGCATCCCATTCAGCATCAATGTCTCTTGCACCTGTCATGAATGCTACAGAGCTTTCTTCGATCAGTTTTTCTACCTCAACTGCGATTGTAGAAACATCTGTACTTTCTTCATCTGTAATCTTAAGTTCATTCAGGTTGATCAGATTTGTGTTTGCACCATATGGCTCATACAATTCCTCTGTTGCATCAAACAGCAGTCTTTCCAGGCCTTCCGGTGAATACGGATCTACATCAGCATCAACCGCCTGTCCAAGACGATATCTTTCTGTTGCTACACGGATACCAACATCCTGCCAGTCATGATTCTGAGTTTCAGCAGAATAGGTATTCAATACTTCATAGAGGGCCGGCTCACCGTTCAGACCAACTTTTCCTTCTGGATTCAGTTTCCAGTCTGTTCCTTCATCTGCACCATACTGAGAGCAAAGGTCACCGGTCTCACTGTAGAAGAAGTCGATCCAGCGAAGTGCTGCTTCTACATTTTCACATTTATCTGTAATACAAACTGCTCCTGAACCTACACCATAGTTTGGCATTGTCCAAGCGATCTGAGTTCCGTCAGGACCTGCGATCGGAGCCATAGCTTCATAATGTCTGTACAGTTCGTTGTTGGAAGCAGAATCAATCGCATCAGAGATGGTTCCGGCTGTGAAGAACAGAACCGGTTCATCTTCCTGATTGATCAGAGTCTTCATCTGCTCACTGGTCTGTGTGAAGTCACCGTCATAGATGGCGCCCATCTCATACAGTTCATTCATAAATTTCAGACCTTCTTTATACTCATCGCTTGCAGCAACACAGGTAACTTTGTCTGTATCACTGTCCAGAGCAACATAATCTCTTACATTCAGTGTCTGAGATTTGCTCGGAATGAAAGTATAAGCATCCAGCAGCCAATCCTGCATACGGGTATACCATCCTTCATTTGCACCTGCAACGGCGATTCCATCCGGTTTCATCTCAAGGAATTTCTTGCAGACATCAATGAATTCATCTGTTGTAGTAGGAACTTCGCATCCCATCTGATCCAGATAATAAGTATTTACCCACATCTTTCTTGCATATTTACAATGATAGCAGTCATTGATATCAGCAAGTGAGTAAATCTTTCCGTCTGTCTCACGTGTCACGCCCAGATCGAAGTCTTCCATAATGCTCAGGTAATTAGGAACATTTTCTTCTGTCAGATAATCATCAAGCGGAATGAAGATACCTTCTTTAACACCATATTTTGCAATGTTCGGAGCTACACCCAGAATAATATCCGGATAATCATCAGACTGCAGAAGCATATTCAGCTTATCTTCCCAGTCATCACGTCCACCGGTTACAAACTCCATATGGATTCCGGTCTTCTCTTCCATAAACTTTGTAAAGTCATTCGTTGCGAAATCCTCTACGTTTGGCATACTCATCGTAAAGATCGTCATATCCAGAGTACCATCTTTTACGATTGGGTAAGTTCCGGCATCATTCAGTTCTACGGAAGAACCGGAGTCACTTCCACCATCTGAACTCGAGCCGCACCCTGCAAACATGCCCGTTGCCATAACCGCTGTCATTCCAACAGCCGCTATTCTCATTAATCCTTTTCTTTTCATACACTACCTCCTTGAAATTTTTTGTCCGAAACAGAATAATACGTCAAACCTCCCTTGTCTATTTTGCATATTATTCTTCTCTTTTCAAGAAAATATTTTATGAATTTTTACAGATATTTTCAACGAACAATCTTTATATCTGACCAGACAATTTTTCAATTTTTAGTACATTTTCTGATAATCGCTGGGAGTAACCCCCACAACCCTCTTAAACGCTCTCCGGAATGAGTAATCACTGCCATAGCCCACAGAAACCGCCACATCCTGTACTGCTCTTCCCTCTTTCAGGTATTCCTGTGCATATCGAATCCTCAAAACTTCCAGATAAGAACTGAAACTGACACCAAACATTTTTTTGAAATCACGATACAATTTTTTCTCCGGGATTCCCAACCAGTCAGCCAGCCCTGCCAGATTAAATTCCACATTGGAATACTCCTGCTCGATTTTTTCTTCAATATGCTTTTTCAAAAGCTCTTCATCCTGATTTTCACACATCGCCCGCTTCCTGGCAAAATAATTCCACGTGCAGAATATTCCCTTCTCCAGTTCTGTGGCATTCTTTGCGCAGTGAACCTGATCAACAATCTGTTCCACCTCTTCACTGGGTTCTTCACAATCCAGACAGCGAAGCACAATACAGCGGAGCACCTCAAGATTATGTTCTGCCGATTTGTAACCCCCCCTACAAGCTTTCAGATAATTCTCCATTGTCTGCCCGGTAATCTTTTTCATCTGTTCTTCCGAACCATTTTTTATCGTCTTTTCAAACTGCATTTCCAGCTCAACAGTAAATACCACATGCTGATGACGAGGCAGTTCTTTTAACAGCAGTGGAACACGCAGTTTATAATATTTGGCATATTCACAGATCCGGCATACATGTTCATATTCTTCCGATATGGAAAGAACGCTGTCCGCCAGATTACTGATACCTGTGAAAATATTCACCGGAATCTGACTGTACAGAGCATAGTTCATTTTTTCAAACAGCTGTTTCAATTCTTCGCCGTCTGTCTCCTGTTCTGATACCGAGATGATTACGGTATAACTCAAAGAACCCATCCTGCAAAGCTGATACGTATATGGCAGATGGCAGTCCAGATTTTCTCTCAGAGAGCGTTCCAGAATATCCACACTCATGGTCAGCTCCTGTCCTACCGGACATTCCATATCCAGCCCTACGATATAACAGGGAAGATGGATGGGAAATTCGATCTCGGCTCCCCGGATTTCATTGTCCAGTTCTTCTTCCGACTCATAGCTGCCATAAAGCAGCTTTCTAATAATACCTTCACGGGCCCACTGTTTCTGTTTTTCCACAGTGCCCTGCAGAGTCTCCACTCGTTCCAGTACACCACCGATTTCTTTCCATATGCTGTGTTTCATTTTTCCGGATTTTTCAACGGTAGGATACTGTTCTGTATATCTGACACATTTTTCCACTACCGGACGGCTGTTATTCCAATACCACAGGCAAATGCCCACTCCGATCAATATGGATACCACACAGAATAGAAGAAGTACATATTTGACAGTACTGATCTTTGAAAGCAGTTCTGTCCGGGGGATCACTGTAACGATCGACCATCCATTATATTCTGTATATAACTGCTTGATAATCAGGCGCGTATCATCTTTTTCTCTTTCATTCACGTACGTTTCCCACGTAAGAGTACCATGCGCATTATCAATCACACCCAGTTCCTGATCATAGCAGTAAAGAATATTCCCATTTTTATCCGTCAGAAAAGCCGTACCCTGATCCTCTCCCAGTGCACTTTTCAGTAAATTCTTGACCTGGGTTTTATCCAGCTCGATCACAACCATACCGCTCTTCTTTTCTTCACCGCCAAAATGAAGTGCCTGGAGAATCAGAAAGTTGTCTGCACCATTTTTATTAGTGCTATATACCAGACCTGTCGGTCCCATCTCATATAATTTTTCCAACAAGGCATCGTAATATTCACCGCTTACCGCCATACTGAGAGTGGATATTCCTCTCAGACTGCTGGGAATTACCTGTGGAATGCAAATAATGTAATCATTTCCTTCCGGAAGGATAGAAATACTTTTCACAAATCGATTTAAAAGAGCATAATCAGGATAGGAATTGGCAAGTTCATAGGTTTTATAATAATTTTCAGCCCGATTGAATTCGCTTCTGTTCTCCATGTACTGTTTTAGTTTTGTATCATTGCCAATGTATCTTCCAATATTGACGATCTGATCTATTTCTTTATTGAATGTCACTACAGCTTCTTTGGACAGATTCTGTGATTTTTCTTTTTGTATATCCATCAACGCCCCCTGCATGGTTGCATAAATCACAATAATCGCTATCGCCGGAGCCAGAATAATAACGAGATAGGACAATAACAGACGCATAGAGGTTCTATCTTCTTTTCTTCTATTTATCAAAAGTTTTTTCATATCGCATTCACTTCTTTCATTACTTGCAATCCCCTCACAAATGTAGTAGGGTAGACTTATCAAAAGATAAGGAGTTTCATATGTTATTCAAAGGAAAAAAATCTCTTCCCACTCTGCAGCTTTATGCACAGAATAATCTGATCTATCACGCTCTGTTAAAAGATCTTCCCTTAAAAGAATCCGTTATACTTGCTAAAAGCGTGGAGTTTTTTGATGACCCGGAGCCATGCCATATTCATCGCAGCGCTGTCCGCACCAGACTGACAGCAGAAATCCAGAATGAATGTATCTCTCTTGGAACCGAATCTGCTCCCGGTCCTCTTCTTTTGTCCTATGTGGATTTTCCGTCTATCGACAGATACATTCTAACACACTAACGTTTTAACGTATCAGGAAATAAATGGCAAATCCAAAAAACAGAACCGCATTCAATATTTTAATGGCACCCATATGCCGGAGCATGAAATCTGATACATGCTCTGTATTTCTCGTTCTCTGTATCAACAAGATCATACAGAATGCCGGCAGCGACATTGCTGTTACATACACAAGGAATGCTAACCACACTCCACTAATATGATCTTTCAAAAGATACGTAATTGTTGCCATATAGATCTGACCGGTACAGAAAAATTCTCCCAGCGATATGGCAACTCCCAGCCCCAGAATCAACAGTGGCTGAAAAATACCGGATTTCCCGGAAGCCCGCCGAATCATCCTGTGATTCAGTCTTCGTAGTCTTACCGGAAGTTGCGTGCGGATATGTCCATAATCCTGATGAAAAACACGCATCGCATCCGTCAGATAGAGGACTCCGGCAGTCACAAAAAGTACCACCAATACAATGTCGATCACTCTTCCCACATGCCCCAAAGTCTTTTCAGGAATCTGCGAGGCAGTAAAATAAATTCCCAGACCAATCGCAAAATAAGCACCATATTTCCCCAACAGATAAAGAAGGCCGTTTTTCCATACGGAAGCTTTTTCACTGAGGATCAGGGACAGAAGCATCAAAAGCATGGAAATAGAACAAGGATTTAGTCCAGCCAGAAGCCCTGCTCCTGCCAAAGTGAGAAGATTGACACTGTTTTTCTCCTGCCCTTCTTCCTGCTTTACCTGTTCCTGCACATTTTTCATTTGTTGAACCAGTTGACGGTTACAGTCGTTCCCTGACTGGCTCAGCACTTTTTCCGTATCCATCGAGCAGATCCTTGCCTGACTTGTCAAAGCCATATCTCCTACAAATATGGCAGGTACTACCTGTTCACTTTCTTCCACCTCATATTCACGAAACATGCCTTTCAGTAATTCCAGACAATTGTCTTCAATAATATTATA
>JBJFCH010000123.1:0-12689 GCA_051888835.1 Oliverpabstia sp.
TGGTGGAACAGTACGCCCTGATTGAATCCAAATATGTGGCAAAAGAGCAGACCAAGAAAAAATTCAGTGTTTCCATGCAGCATTATACCTTCGCTGTGAGTGCCTTTGTGCAGCTGGTGAAGCAGTTTGGGATGGATGAATATGAGTTCGCGGTTCATGAGACCAGGACGTATGACGTCATACAGGATGTGAAAAATTTTAAAAGTGAGATCGGGATTCTTTACATCAACGATTTTAACCGGAATGTGCTGACCAAGCTTTTCCACGAATCGAATCTGGAGTTTCACCCCATTCTGGAATGCAGCATTTACGTATATATGTGGAAGGGGCATCCCCTTGCCGGGCAGGAAATGATTACTCTGGAGGAACTGCGGGAATACCCCTGCCTGTCCTTTGAACAGGGGGCGTACAACTCTTTTTATTTTGCGGAAGAAGTGCTGAGCACCTATGAATATAAAAGGCTGATAAAAGCCGATGACCGGGCAACGCTTTTGAATCTGATGGTGGGCCTGAACGCTTATACGTTGTGTTCCGGTATTATCTGTGAGGAGCTGAATGGCTCGGATTACTGTGCTGTAAAGCTGGATTCGGATGAGGTCATGACGATTGGATATCTGGTCAGGAAGGGCGTGACCATCAGCCCGCTGGGGCAGAAATACCTGGAGGAAATCTCCAAATACAAAGATAAAGCGCTGCGCTGAAAGTGGGGAAGGGCAGTACAAAAGAGACACCATTATATGGCATTTGTATGTATACCCACCTGGATATAGGATAAAACTATAGCCCGCGCTAAAATTTACGAATTAACACTTTTTTTGAAAAGGTGTTATAGTATCATTATCGACGATGAATGAAAGAGAAAGGGAAAGATAAAGAGACATGTCTGCTATCCTTGTTGAAAATGTGTGTAAAACCTTCGTCACAAAAGACGGAGCAGTGGAAGCACTTAAGAATGTAAGCTTGTCCATAGAGTCCGGTGACATCTATGGAATTATCGGAATGTCCGGTGCAGGAAAAAGTACTCTGGTACGCTGCATGAACTTTCTGGAAACGCCTTCTGAAGGGCGTGTACTGATAGACGGAAAATCCCTTGGTGATTTTACGGAAAAAGAGCTCCGCAAACAGCGGGAAAGCATAGGAATGATTTTCCAGCATTTTAATCTGCTGATGCAGAAATCGGTTTTGGAAAATGTCTGTTTTCCTCTGTATATTCAGGGAAAAAAGAAGCCTGAGGCAAGAAAACGCGCCGCAGAGCTTCTGGAAATCGTTGGATTAAGCCATAAGGCAAAAGCTTATCCGGCACAGCTTTCCGGAGGGCAGAAGCAGAGAGTGGCAATCGCCAGAGCCCTTGCTTCCGACCCGAAGATTCTTCTCTGCGATGAGGCCACCAGCGCTCTTGATCCGCAGACTACATCTTCTATCCTGGAGCTTTTGAAGGAAATTAATAAAAAATTTAATATTACGATTGTGATCATCACCCATCAGATGTCTGTAGTCAGAGAAATCTGTACGCATGTGGCTATCATGAAGGAGGGAGAAGTGAAAGAACAGGGACTCGTTTCCGAGATTTTCACCAATCCGAAATCTCAGGTAGCGAAGGAACTGATCCTCAAAGATACAGGTGCTGATGTGGAAAGCAAACCAAAATCAACCCAGCCGGAGATCCACAGTGGTGAGAAGATTCGAATTGTTTTTTCTGAAAACTCTGCGTTTGAGCCGGTTATCGCAAATCTGGTTCTCACCTTCCATGAGCCGGTGAATATCCTGAAAGCCGATACGAAAAATGTAGGCGGCGTTGCCAAAGGAGAAATGATTCTCCAGTTTATGAAGGACAGCACGAATGTGGCAGCCATGAAAGAATATCTGGTTACCCACGGACTGGCGATCGGGGAGGTGGATTGATTATGTGGTCAAAAGAAGTAACACAGATGATTATAAGCGGTGTGGGCGAGACATTGTATATGACTCTGGTATCCACTCTCCTTGGATACGTGTTCGGACTTCCAATGGGAGTTCTTCTGAAGGTATCCGATAAAGAAGGGCTTCGCCCAAACGCTGTTTTATATAAGATTCTGGACGTCATTGCAAATATTTTCCGAAGCATCCCGTTTTTGATTCTGCTGATCCTGCTGATTCCTTTTACGAGATTTGTGGTAGGAAAAAGCTATGGAACCACAGCAACCATCGTTCCGCTGACAATCGCAGCTATTCCTTTTATCGCACGAATGGTGGAATCCTCATTAAATGAGGTGGATGCGGGAGTGATCGAAGCGGCACGTTCCATGGGCGCAAGTGATCTCAGAATCGTTATAAAGGTTATGCTGGTTGAGGCAAGAACGTCCCTCATTTCCGGCGCAACCATCGCCACCGGAACCATCCTCGGATATTCCGCAATGGCAGGAACCGTAGGAGGCGGAGGCCTCGGTGACATCGCCATCCGATATGGATACTATCGATATGAATCGGATATCATGATTGTCACAGTTATCCTGCTGGTGGTATTAGTTCAGTTATTCCAGTCCATCGGTATGTTTATTGCAAACCGACTGGATAAAAGAAAATAAAAATAAAAAACAATAATATAAAAGGAAAATGGAGGAAAAAAATATGAAAAAATTAGTAGCAGCAGCTCTTACAGGAGCATTAGTTCTGGGAACCATCGGAACCACAGCCGTATTTGCAGAGGATGACAAGAAGATTACCGTTGCAGCATCCGCTACCCCGCATGCAGAGATTCTGGAGCAGGCAAAGCCGCTTCTGGAGGAGCAGGGATACGAACTGGAGGTTGAGGTATTCAACGATTATGTACAGCCAAACGAAGTAGTAGAGAGCGGTGACTTTGACGCAAACTATTTCCAGCACATTCCGTATCTGGAAAGCTTCAATGAAGAAAAAGGAACTCACCTTGTAAACGCAGGCGGCATCCACTATGAGCCATTCGGAATTTACCCGGGAACAAAAGACAGCCTGGATGACATCGCAGACGGCGACAGCATCGCAGTTCCGAACGATACCACCAATGAGGCAAGAGCTTTACTGCTTCTTCAGGATAACGGCATTATTACTCTGAAAGAGGGTGCAGGCCTTTCCGCAACTGTTAATGATATTGCTGAGAATCCATACAACGTAGAAATCGTTGAGCTGGAAGCTGCACAGGTTGCACGTGTCGTAGAAGAGACCGCATATGTAGTCCTGAACGGAAACTACGCTCTGGAAGCTGGCTACTCTGTAGCAAAGGATGCTCTTGCATATGAGAAATCCGATTCTGAAGCAGCAAAGACCTATGTAAACGTAATCGCAGTCAAAGAAGGCAATGAAAACAGTGACAAGATCAAAGCGCTGGTTGACGTATTAAAATCTGACGAAATCAAAAACTACATCAACGAGACTTATGATGGAGCAGTTATCCCATTTGAGGAAGACACTGCAGAAGATGCAGCTGAAGAAGAGACAGCTGAGGATACAGCCGAAGAAAATGCAGAAACAGAGGAAGCTGCAGAATAAGTTCTACTTGAAAAAAATACCGGAAGCCGCCATGAAGACTAAAAGGTCGAGATGGCGGCTTTTTGAGTATGTGAATATGAGGATTTTATTTTGTGGTTCCTCTGATCATGGAATAATTTTATCTGGCTTGGGACTACGCAAATCTGAACGGATTTATACAGGAAACTAATCATACGTCAATCCAATCAGGGTCTACCCATACCTCTTTTGTTCTGTTCCAACGGCGGTATTGAAGTTTGTTGCCTAAACGGCGGTATTTGTAAACGATAACATCAGACGAATATGTTGAATAACCTTCTGAAAAAGAAGTGTTTTCAGAGACAACAACCTTTGGTTTCACGATGCTGGTTGAAGCAGGAACATAATAAGTATCTGATAATATAAGAACACAAATTAATAAATATTTAACTACTTTCTTAGTTTTTTTCATCTTTTTCTTCCTTAATGGGTAAGCCATCTTCTATCATATTTTTGGCATGTTCTTCAGAAATTTCAATTGTTTCATAGTTCTGTGTGATGAGATAATAATGACCATCTTTTTTCAGTAAATAGGAATTGTCAGGGGAGATCAGCAGACCTTCTGATCCGACATCACTATTTACAGGCTCATAACTTGGCATAGGTACAAAGAGGTAGGAGATTGTCAAGAGAGCTATCCCTGCAGCCATTATTACATAATCTGTTGGTTTTCGATTTTCATGATTACAGTTTGCTATAAGCCTAAAACGCTCGAGCATCAAATTAGGCTTCTCCTGTAGAGCAAATGATAACGATTTTTTTGACATATAGACGCTTTTTTGTGCAGCGGTTCTTTTTAAACTGTCAATAAGAGCATTCATATATGATACTTTATCCTCAACAGAGCATGACTTTAGGACGGAATCATCACATTTAATCTCAAGAAATTGTTCCAGGTCTGAACTCATAAAGTAGGAAAATGGAATCCACCAAAAGAAAGTACAAAAAGATTCAATTAACAGTTTCTTATAAAGGTCTCCGCGATTTATATGCATATATTCGTGTGACAATATGTAAAATAACTCCTGAACTGTATATTCGGTTTCAGGGAGTATAATATATTTATTGTGAATTCCTGTTACTAAAGGCATTGCTATTTTGGGGCATACAATTACAGAACAATTAGGGACATTTATCTCTTTTTCTTTTATTAAATCATTAACTTCGGCTAGTTGTTCTGGATTATAAAAGGAGTTCATATTCCAATATTGGTACTCTTTACAGTACGAAACAATTAGTTTAAGTAACTTAAATACAGAAACAATACATAATATGCCTAAAATAGCGGATCCAATAGTGATATTACATAAGGGAAGATATATTTTCTCAATAAAAAGAAATTTAATTATTCCAGAATACGTCCCTCTAAATTCAATTCCGTTTGTGAATGAAAAATCAATCGGAATAGCCAGTCTGGAAACTCCTAAAATATATAAGAACAGAAACAGTGACACCTCATGTCTTTTAGTGAAACATATTTTCTTCCTAATCAGGCAAATAACTGAGAGAAAAAAAGATCCCAGAATCACTGAGCTTATACATGAATATAATGATATCTTCATGAGCCTCCTTATCCGTTATTCTTAAAATCTTCAACAATCTTTTCTAAACTATGTATAACTTCATCACGTTCATCATTGGACAATTCCTTTGCCAGTGCAAGTGCTATTTGAGGAATAGATTGTTTATTGAAATGAAGGGAGCTAATCATCCTGGCCGCATATTCCTCTTTTGTGATTGTTATTTTGTACTGTTTCAGAAATCGCCGTCCGTGTTGGAGTATATTTACGCATTCTATCATTCCCTTTTTTGTTAAGGAGGTAAGAACATTTTGAAGATATCCATTCTTCCATTCCTTTACATATTGAGATAAATCTGCGCTGGTTAATGGTTTCCCAATATCCCAAAAAATATTCATAAGATATTGTTCATTTGGTGATAGTCTATATTTGCTCATATAAGTGATCCTTTCAAAATTATGTAGAATTATACTTAAAGTGCATTACTTAAAGGAAACTTAACTTTTGTATGTTTCATTCGCTTGCACATAGCATGACAGTAATACTATCTTTACATAATTATATAGCAAGATTGTTTATAAAGTCAATAAATAGTTTATCATATATTGAAACTATTAATTATATATGATATAATAATTTTTATAAACAGTTTATTAATTTGATAAATAACTTGATTCGTATATGCATATTTACAATCGATGTAGATTTGTATGAAAATATGAATGTAACTATGAACTTGACTGGATATCAGTCATCTTAACCATGAAAATATTGTATTGGGAGGCGATTTCTATGATTTAGAAGGTTTGTTTCTGAAACTCTAATAAGTTATTCATGAAAGGAGATACAATATATGAAAAAGAAAATGAAACTATATTTCTGCATCTTTACCCTTGCTTTTACCCTTACTTCAATTCCAGTATTTGCAGACGCTCCTATACCGGATATAATAGTTAATGACGGATTAGTAGATGAAGGATTTGACGAAGTATCGGGATCAGATGCCTCAAAAATATATGAATATGATTTTAGCTATAATTCAATTGTGGAAAGCTCTATCAAGTCAGCGATGGATTTGTGCTCAGGAGATGTACTTACCACTAAATCCTCCCCCGGAATAATTGCAGGTGAAGCTACGCCGTTGGTAAGTCCATGTGGAATTATAGGAGAAGATGGGCGGACTAGAGTATCAAATACAACAGATGATCCTCATTGTAGAATAGCATTTCTGCGAACGATATGAAAAGATGGCACTTCAGCTATAGGAACTGCTTTTATGGTAGGATTAAGCGAAGCTGCAACTGCTGGCCATTGTGTATATAATGCTGATAAAGGTGGATTTGCCAAGCAAATTGACATTTGGCCTGGTGCAAACGGCTCTACAAAAAACAGTCCATTTGGTAAAGCTGGTGCACAAACAGTGGTTATTCCGAAACTTTATGTAACCAGTAACAATCGCAATTTAGATGCAGCTTTGATATCTCTGGATTCAGCGATTGGAGTTAAGACGGGGTATTTTGGCTTGCGCTATCAAAAAGCGGATATTACAAAAAATATTTATGTTGAAGGTTATCCCGGCGACCATATTATGGAATTGTGGAGAATGAAAGGATACATATCAGAAAATAATCAATATACGCTTACTTATACTATAGATACTGCCGGAGGGCAAAGTGGGAGCCCTGTATTTAGATCGTTTAATGGTCAGTGGTATGCCATAGGTATTCATACAGCTGGCATAAAAAATAGGAATGGTGTGTTGTATAAGAATGCGGCCACTAGAATGAGTCTACCAATATTTGTCATGATGAAAGAATATATATCGTTTTCATCGGGAGCTTGATTCTTATGCCCTAAATATGCCGATTAGAATGTTGCAGTAGGGCTAAGACTCTACTGCCTTAATGTATAAGGAGAATGCTTATGAACAAAAAAATACTGGCCATTATCACTTTTATTTTGTGCATATTTTCATGTAATATGAATATTGCATATGCCCATGTCTATAATGACATTGCAGAGGCGTATGATGTTAGTTTTCGCGACAATAATGGTAAAAATACCCAAAAACTATTTTCTAAATATGATACTATGGTATGTTATTCACCAAATGATCCTCTTGTATCAGATACTCATATTACTTTGCCCAAGACTCCGCGTATAAAAGGTTATCAATCGTTGGGATGGACGACCGTAAAAAACGGAAAGAAAACTCAATTTAAATCGGGGGATAAAGTAAATATAACTCAACATACCTGTTTTTATTTGGTCAAGCGTAAAAGTAAGACTTTTACTGTGAAATTTTTTCCTAAAAACGGAAAATATTCTAGAGAATATAAGAAATTGACCAAAAAAATACAAGAGGATACATTTCTTCAATTACCTAAATTACCGGGAAATAAAAACAACTCGAAGTTATATAAATATGTTGGATGGTCTTTGAACAAAAACCAGGGAAAAGCGAAGTATTCACCAAAAACAAAAATACGAATTCGTAAGAATATGACATTTTATGCTTCTTGGACTAAAAGATAATCGTAGAGTGAATTTGACTCCTCTGAAATGCTAATTAGACAAGCCTTTTTAATAATGTACCCTAATAAAGACTTGAGAGTCCTACATTTTCTAGAAAGGGGTGAGAAAATAATTGATATGATTTTAAAATGACAGTAGACAAAGATTATTTATTAATTATTAATGAAGGGAGAATTATATGAAACAAATAGTTCGTAATCTGGCAGTAGTTTTGTTATTAGCAGGTATGTTCAATATCTTTTGTATATCAGTTTATGCTGAGATGGTTGAAGACGTAGAACTTCCTGTTTCCGAACCGCTTTTTACAGAAGGCAATACGCAATATTATCTTGACGACAATGAATTAATAAAGGTTGAACTGATAGAATGTGAGCCTTATACAAATTTAAGAAAACAATATATCCGGCCAAATATTTCAGAATATAAAAAAGACAAGGAACTTTTGGTTAAGTGCTCTTATATGAATATTACTCAAAAAGATATTGCTGTCTTAAGCAATCCGTCTACTCGTTCACTGTGGCTTACACGTACAGATGAAGCAATGAATTCTATGGGAAATATTAAAGCAAAATTATCTGTTGTTTATAGAGACACGGATGGTGGGTTTTCTGATGGTACTAGTGAATTAAGCCTTAAATGGGCAACAGGCAGTTGGACTAGAATTGGAGCAGTTGAAGGAGTTTATCCAGAAACATCAGAACTGTACTATAATGTGCAAGGAACAATTTATGATGCAAATGGAGAATTTGTGAAAAATGGCAGCATGGGCAAAACGAAAAAATTTAGCTCACCAACATTCTCTAATGTGGCACTAATGAATGGCTATACAGCAAAGAATATTGTTGCTGCAGGTGTAAGCTATACAATCCATTGTACACGAAGCGTAAATATTACTGTATATATGCAGTTCTATTAATTACTCAACTTTCCCAGCAGATATTATTAAACAAAGACTGAGACTTTATCCAATCGGTCACTTTACTTTTGATACAAGCTGTGATATCTGATGACAGGGTTAAAATGTGCTCTACAAACAGAGACATTAGGCTCTGAAATTCAGTGCCGAGTTTCAAAAACGATTTAGATGCTTTAAAGAAACTTTCAATTTTTTATACGAACTTTCGCATGAAATACTCCATCTATTTTCGTAAATGCGTACAATTTCCGCATCACTGAGACTGCAGTCTGTACTGAGAAGATACAGGCATTCGCTTTTTTTATTGCGGTTACATACAATGACAATTTTAACAGGGATTCCTGTTTTGGCTGATACAACAATCGAACCCAAAATGTTCTTACTGTTTTTGAACCTTACAAATTTCGCAGTTCCGGTAAAGTATAGGACTTTCTCTGATAGCTGTAACGTTGTTTCAGCTGCTTTACCATTCCAATCGCATAAATACCGGTCTGTTTTATTTTTGCCAGCATAGGCTCTGTTGTAAACCAGGTAACCATTCGTACAGTGGTCGATTTTATCAGAAACGGTGGGAAAGTTGAGTTAATTATTATTACACATACTAAAAAGGGAGGATATCATATGAAAACATTGTATATAGGTTCTTCACAAAAAGATTACAATGAAATATGCAGCATTTTGGAGAAAAACAAAATTAAATACAAAAGCATTAAAACTAGTCGTGATCAAAATACACTATTACCTGGATGGGGGACATCTCGAAGCTTTGGAGCGAATTTTTCTAATGTTGCTCCCATATATGAAATTATGGTAAATAAAAAAGACTATGATAATGCTCTGGGTTTCATGATAAATCGGTGAATGCAATAAAGAAAAAGTGGCGGTTTTTTTATATATTATGCACATTGTTAAAGTGCGTTTGGAAATAAAACATTATGAATTGAAAAGTTACGGATTATAAGGTTAACATTCCACGGAAAAAAGGAAAATATAGACTGGGAGGAGTTGCGGTCGCTTCAAAACAGGCTCAAAGAGAAAGAAAAATTATATTGACAAAACCCGATGATTTATTTACATTTGGTAATAGTAAATAAGATCTTACATAGCGGTTTCGTCGTGAGATAAATGTAAGACCATATGGGGGATATGGATGGATCAGCAGGCACTGGAAGTGATTCTGAGTGGAAACCAGTTTAAAAGATTGTATGAGAGCGAGATTGCTTCTCTGCGGGAAAAGTATGGACTCAGGAAGATAGATGTGGAGATCCTGTATTTTCTGTATATTTCCGGGGAGAAAAATACATCCAAAGATCTGAAGGAACTGCAGCTTTTTACCAAGGGACACATTTCCCAGTCTGTTGATCGGATGAAGCAGGCGGAATTTATTGAATACCGGACAGATGCTGAGGACAGAAGGAGAATCCATCTTTTGCTCACAGACAAGGCGATAAAGGTAATTGGGCAGATTTCTTCTATCAGGCAGCAGATGTATGAGACGATTTTTCAGGGGATAACGCCGGAGGAAAAAGAAGCTTTGTTAAGTGTGGCGGCCAAAATAGCGAAAAATATGGAACGGGCATTGTCGTAAACAAATTTTCTCTGGAGGAGTAGAACTTCTGTCAAATGAAATCATTAAATAAATATAAAATATATTGACAATGCCTGTCTTTATGATAAAATAGTTTAAAATAAAACAGTTCTTTTTTGAACAGTAGAACTTACCGCAGGCGAAGAATCTTGCTGAGCGAGATTCTTTTTTTGTAAAATGGGGTTAGCACTCGGGCGAAAAGAGTGCTAATCAGGCGCGGCAGAATCAGAATTTCATATAGCTGGATTATATGAGTGATCAGGAAAGGCAGTGAGCATTTTAATTATGAAATATGTGGTTATGTATCAGTCAAAAAGCGGAAACACGGAGAAGATTGCAGAAGAGATCTATCAGAATCTTCCGGAATGGGATACAGATATTTATGATATTGAAAAGGGCGGTCAGCTCCCTCCGGCGGAGGTTTATTTTATCGGGTTTGGAGTCCAAAGAGGAACCTGCAGCATGGAAATTATCGATTTATTTGAGAAAATAAAGGGAGGAAAAATTGCTCTCTTTGCTACGTGTGGAAGCTGTCCGACAGACCATTATAAAAAGCAGATCGAATCTGCCGTACAGGTCTGGCTTCCGGATGACTCGGATTATCTGGGGATGTTTCTCTGCCAGGGAAAGATTGAGAAAGAGATGCGGCAATCTATGTTGAATCAGGGTGAAATCAGCGGATATGCGGACAGTATCCGCCAGCTCCTGGACGAATCCGAGAGTCATCCTGATGAGGAAGATTTTGCTGCTGCAGCAGCTTTTGCAAAGAAAATAGCAGAACAGATATAGGAGGTATTCATATGGAAAAACCTATCACAGAAGTAGACAGAAAAGAATTTAACGAACTTGCCAGCGAGATTACCTACAGAAGATATATGATGGATAAGGTGAATCTGACGAAGATTTTTCCGGATATTTCTACTATGGATTATATAGCGCTGTGGGTCATTTCCAGACTGGCGGAGAAGAAACCGGACAGCGATAAAATCTATCTGCAGGACATTGCGGCAGATCTGAAGGTTCCTATGAACCGGGTTTCGGAAATGATACAAAAGCTGAGGGATAAAGGCGTCCTGATCTGGACTCACGATGGCGATGGCAGCGAAGGAACGTACGTAAAACTTACCGAGAACGGACAGGAAGCGATGAAAAAGCAGCAGGAAATACTTGGAAGCTATTACCGAAATGTAATTGAAAAATTTGGAAAAGAAGAATTTGTCAGCATGCTCCAGATGCTTGCCCGGTTGGAAAGAATTATGGACGAGGAATCAGAAAAATTTGTCATTGAAAAGGAGGAACAGCCATGAGCTTTGAAGAAAAGATAAACGATTATGCAAGTGAAAAAAAGAATCTCTGCATTGCAAATGACAGTATTTCCGATACCCTTTTCAGGGAATATGGCGTAAACCGGGGACTGCGTGATCAGAACGGAAAAGGTGTGCTGACCGGTCTTACAAACATTTCAAAAATTGTGTCCTTTAAATCGGAAAACGGAGTCAGGGTTCCCTGTGACGGACAGCTCTGGTACCGCGGATACAACGTACAGAATCTGATTCGGGAGCTTGGAGAGACGGAATTTGGATTTGAGAAGACAGCATACCTGCTCTTGTTTGGAGAGAAGCCGGATGCCAGTCAGCTGGAGGAATTCAAACAGGTGATGGGAGAATGCCGGAACCTGCCCAAGGCTTTTACAAGAGACGTTATTATGAAGGCGCCCAGCAAAGATATCATGAATTCCATGACAAAAAGCATCCTGACACTGTCGTCCTATGATGACAATATCGGGACTGCAGACATTGAAAACTGTATTCGTCAGTGCATTCAGCTTATCAGTGTATTTCCCATGCTGGCTGTGTACGGATACCATGCATACAACCACTTTGATAATAACCAGAGCATGTACATTCACAGGCCGGATTCGGAGCTTTCCACGGCGGAGAACCTGCTGATGATGCTCAGGCCGGATAAAAAATATACCCTCACAGAGGCGAAGGTATTGGACGTGGCGCTGATGCTTCATATGGAGCATGGCGGCGGCAACAACTCTACCTTTACCACCCGAGTGGTGACGTCTTCCGGTTCCGATACCTATTCTGCTATTGCTGCAGCCATGTCTTCTCTGAAGGGGCCGAAGCACGGCGGGGCAAACATCAAGGTTATGGAAATGATGGACAACATACGGAATAATCTCCATGATATCCATGACAGGGAAGAAATCCGGGATTATCTGAGCAAAATGCTGGATGGCCAGGTGTTTGACCATAAGGGGTTGATTTACGGCATGGGTCATGCGGTTTATTCCCTTTCCGACCCGAGAGAGAGGATTTTTAAGAGCTTTGTGGAAGAACTGGCTCATGAAAAGGGACGTGAAGATGACATGGAGCTCTATAACAATATTGAGGAGCTTGCTCCGGAGCTGATTGCAGAGAAACGCCATATCTTCAAAGGCGTCAGCCCGAATGTGGATTTCTACAGTGGATTTGTGTATGATATGCTGGGCATTCCGGTGGAACTTTATACACCGATCTTTGCTGTGGCAAGAATCGTGGGCTGGAGCGCACACCGCATCGAGGAGCTGATCGGTATGAACAAGATCATCCGTCCGGCT
>JBJFCH010000124.1:0-12666 GCA_051888835.1 Oliverpabstia sp.
GTTTCTGAACTCTCGCACAGTTATTACCTACATTCCAATCGCCAAAAGCTCCAAGCCCGCCCATTTCTTCTCTTCCGAAGTAAACCGGCACATGGATAAGTGACAATCCGTCATGTCTGTATGCTTCATTCAGTGCTTTTTCAAGGCTCTCCAGAGTTTCGCCTCCGTAGAATCCCTTTACGCCTTTTACAGAGTTCGCCATCTGTACATAGTCAACTTCTACCTGGTCATCAGTTGCGTAACCTACATTGTACTGAGCATGCTGAAGGCTTGTGATTGCACCCATTCGACGGTTGTCAAACAATACTACCATACCTTTCAGTCCATACTGTACCGCATCAATCAGAATCTGTGGATTCATCATAAAGCTTCCGTCACCAGTAAACGCGATAGGATAATCTTTGTTTCCTGCCAGAGCAAAAGCCAAAATAGAACAGGAAGCAAATCCCATATAAGAAGAACCTGTATCTGTAATTGTTTTTCCCGGTACCTCATCTGTTACAATCTGGAAACCATTAGCCTGAACATCACCTGCATCAAAAACTTTTACACAGTCGTGAGCATCTGCAAAATCAACTACTTTTTTAATTGCAGCTGGCTCTGTAAGGATAGACTGTTTACGTTTTTCATCAAAGAGTACCGGGCTATCATAGCGGGCCTGTTTATAGGCTTCCCACTCTGCCTTCTTAGCTATACACGCTTTCAGCCATTCAGGATCATTTTTCTTATCAACAGCTTTCAAAAGGCTATTGAGCTTTCTGAGAACAGCTTCTACATCACCCTGAATTCGTACGGAATTACCATACTGCCCAAGATCATCATAATCACAGTTGATGTTAATTATTTTTTTAGCTTTCTTAAATGCTGTTCCTGAACTGTCCCACTGGCAAACGCCTCTTGTTCCCAGTGCTATAAGCAGATCACATTCATCCATTGCGTAATTACCGGAAATAGAACCTTTAGATCCTCCTACAGACATGTTACGTTCTTTAGAATATGGGTATACCCCTGGTACCTGTGGTCCCTGAACATATACTGCATCGGAAAGATTCAGGAATTCATCAAGCACATCAGCAGAAACTTCTCTTGCACCGCCTCCTGCTTTCACTGTAATTCTCTTGGCATTACGGATTGCTTCTACTGCATCTGTAAATGCATCTTCATCTACACTGATCACTTTTGACACAGAAGATCTTTCAACAAATTCAAGCAGATTGCAGTGTTCCATAATCTTCGGCTGAATATTCATTGGAAGCAACATATAAAATGGAGAACGTTTCTCTTTTCCATTGATTGTTGCATCGCCTCGTTTCAGTGCTGTAAACACAGCTTCAGCTGTATGGAGAGAATATGCCGGTCCGAAAGTGGACAAAAGTTTTAAAAATATCTCCTGTTCTCTCCTGGGAATCTGCTGCATATTTGGTCCTTCACTATGTGTTGTTTCATCACCCATCAGGTAGTAAATACCAAGTCCGTTAGAAAGCGGAACAAGGGAACCTGCTGTTGCCAGCATAGCACCAGGTCCAATAGAAGTAAATACCGCAGCCGGTATATCATATTTCCATCTGAGCATAGATGCCACATGAGAAGCTTCTGTCTCATTTCTTACATTGATAGTTCTCACAACGCCTTCGCATTCGTAAATACGGAGAACCTCTGCAACATCTGTGGAACCATGTCCAAAAATACCAACAAATGTTTTCACGCCCTGATTAAGCAATCCTAAAACAACCGCTTCACTGAGACTGATGTCCTGGAATTGCTCCATTTTTCCTGCCTCTACCGCTTTGCGAATTGTACCGTATTCCAGAATGGCATTTGCGCGTTTTTTCCTTTCTTCAATCATTGTGCTCATACATTCATCCTCCTTAAAATATTTATATTAAACACTTTGCAACTTCATTTAGTGCTCCTTCACTATAGTTATATTATACGAATGTATCACCTGTAAAAAAATGCTGATAGTGTCAGGAATTCGCAAAATATAGACTTATTCTAGCCATGAAACATTGCCAGAACAGCTCCCGAATCGCTGTTTTTGTGATATTCTATAATGTTTTTTGTAAAAGAAAACAGTAAAATCACGCCATAATATCGCATTTTTTGTTTTCTTTTTAAGGAGATTATATTCTATCATTGTACCCATACATTTCCTTGTAAAAGAATCATCCTAAAAAACCCTCCCGCAGGCAGAGTTCTTTTTGACTGTTCTCTGTGATCCGTGGGAGGGTTCCATTATTGGGTATTATTAAATATTATTTTTTGCCTTCGTTAATATCGGTATTATTATATTTTATCTTTCCATTCGTCAATATTGGAAGAATCAAATTTAAGCAGAGGGCCTAAGATGATTTCAGATCCGCCGTCACCTGCGTCTGTCAGTGTGTATTCACCTAAGCTTCCTGCCACAAATGTTTCGCCTACTTCACCAGTAATTTCGCCGTTTAAAAGAGCGATAGAAGTGTATGCAGCTAATCCGCCAAGATCAAATGGACTCCAGATATATGCGCTTGGAACGGAGTGTTCATCATCATCACCAATATATTCTGCAAGGTCAGATGCCATACCAAGACCTGTAAGCTTCACTGTTGTATCAGAATCCTGAAGAACCTTTGCTGCTGCTGCAATACCAACAGTTGTCGGGGAGCAAATAACTTTCAGATCTGGATACTTCTGAAGAAGTGCCTGCGTCTGATCAGTTGATTTCTGTGGTTCATCATCGCCATATACGATATCTACGAGTTCAAGATTTGCATATTTAGGATCAGCTACTGCTGCTTCTTTCATTGCTTCAATCCATGCATTCTGGTTTGCTGCCTGTGAAGTTGCGGAAAGGATTGCATACTGTCCTTCACCTCCAGCGATTTCATAAACTGCTTCAATTAATGTTTCTCCGATAACTGCATTTGTTGCCTGATTTATAAATGTAGCGCGACTGTCTGCATTTACACGCGAGTCAAAACAAGTAACTGCGATACCAGCATCCATTGCTTCCTGCAGTGCAGCCTGGAGTGCATTTTCGTCATTTGCTGTTACAGTAATCGCATCCACTCCCTGAGAAATAAGAGACTGAATCGCTGAAATCTGTGCTCCAGCTGTCCCTGCTTCAGGATGAATAACAAGAGCTTCTCCTCCATTTGCCTCAACAACTTCTGTGAATCCTTCCCCGAACTTGTCCATGAAAGGATTTCCGCCCACTTTTGTTACCATTGCGATGGTTTTTCCGCTTGCATCCATGCCACCCTCGCTGGATGTTTCTTCTGTTGCAACTGTTTCGGATGCTCTTTCTTCTTCAGCAGAACCGCAACCAGTGAACAGAGACACTACTAATGCTGTACACAGAATCACACTGAGTAACTTTTTCTTCATTTTTTGGTTCCTCCTTTTAAAAAATGATTTTGAATTATTTCGGCGACTTACACGGTATACGGCACCTCGTATTTATCGTGTTTCCGCCATTTTATTTATACATTAATGTCCAGGTGCGCAGAGGCAAAGAACTTGTCTCTTGAACATTGATGTATGGTTCTAATTTAATAATTATTCAAGCTCGGCGTCGCTTATCTCGAGCGTTAGTAAATCTACGACTAATTTCCGGAATAAGCACCGATACAACCAGCATGGCACCAATTACAACCAGAATAAGCTGTGTATTAACATTTGCCTGACCAAGTGCGATTCGCAGGCAGAAGATAACAAACGCCGCGATAGACGCACCTGCCAGGTTTCCCTTTCCACCCGTAGTGGCAATTCCACCAAATACACACATTGCAATGACTTCCATTTCAAATCCTTGTCCAGTGGTTGTATTGGCACCAAAGGATGTTGTTACAAGGAACAATCCACATAGTCCTGATAAAAATCCTGTCAGGGCATATGCAATAAATCGGTCTCTTTGTACATTGATGCCTGCATATACTGCCGCTGTTTTGTTCGAACCGATAGCATATAGTTCACGACCGAAAGTCTTTTTGGAAAGAATTGTTATAAAGCATGCCCCACAGATAAGAATCAGGAAAAAAGAAATCGGTACCACTTTTCCAAGCTTGGTTGCTAATGCGTTAAACCCTTCAATATTGCTTGAAAGAGCTACGGAACCGCCGTTTCCTAAGGATACTTCTGCTATTCCGCGGAATATAATCTGTGTTGCCAACGTAATAATCATCGTTGGCAGCTCTGTAAACTGTGTTGCAATAAGTCCGTTCACTACTCCACACGCAAGTCCTGTCAAAAGTATAAGAATCACTACTCCAACCATCGGCACACCAGCATTTGAACTAAGGCATGCTACAGTAGCTGAGAGGCAGACAATAGAGCCAACTGAAATGTCAATATCACCAAGAATGAGGATATAACCCATACCAAACATAATAAACATTTCCGCAAAATACCTGGGCATTTCACGCAATACACTATTCAGGCTATATGCACTTGATATACTTACACCAAGGATATTAACCAGTACAAACACCAGAATAAGCATACTTTCCCAACGAAAAATCGCATGTTTCCACCCTCTTGGTGGAATCGCACTGATATCTCTTCCTGATTTTCCCGCCATATTAAATCTCCTTTCCTGACTGCTCACGCTTGTCTATTGTACGCTGCGCCATTATATTCAATACGATAACTACCAGAATAATGATACCCTTTACCAGATTCTGCGCAATGGCGTCAATTCCAACCAGGGGGAGGGCCTTTGCAATAATTGCGATAATCAGCGCGCCTAAAAAGGTTCCTACAACGCTTCCTCGTCCACCATTCATGCTGGTACCACCGATAACGCAGGCAGCAATCACATCCATCTCTTTTGAATACTGCATATTCGGCTGAGCCGAAGCATAGATAGAAACGGAAAGTACTCCGGAAAGTCCCGCCAGAATTCCCATCATTGCGTATGTGGAAATCAGGATACGTTCCACATGAATACCAGAAACCTTTGCTGCTTCTTTATTAGAACCAACTGCATAGATAGATCTTCCAAAGCTTGTCCATCGCATGATGACAAGAAATACAACATATACAATCACCAGAATTATGTATGGACCAATGGATCCCTCCTTACCAAAATCAGCAAATGCTCCACTTACATCATTACCGCTTGCCCATTTATTATTCGATATAACATACGCCATTCCGCGCCAGATATACATAAAGCCCATCGTACATATAATCGGGGTGACTTTTCCATATGAAATAATCAATCCATTTATAATACCGCAAATCACTCCTATAGCGATTCCAATCAAGAACAAAAGTGGAACATTATGTATCACATCATACTTCTGCAAAAGGCCAACCGTCATACCACTCAACGCAAGTATTGAAGTCACAGAGATATCAATACCTCCCGTCAAAAGCACACAGAGCATACCAGCCGCCATAATCATCGTTAGCGCATTGTTCCTGAAAATCTGTCCAACATTATTCAAGGAAAAGAACGTAGGGTTCAGAATTGTAACAACAATTCCCAATACAAAGAGTACAATAACAAGGCTCGCTTCCCTAGAACCTGTAATTTTTTTCAAAAAGCTTTTCTTTCCACTCATATGGCAGCCTCCTTCCATTCCGTTTTTTCCATTGCAAAGCTAAGGATGTTTTCCTGTGTCGCTTCTTTTCGATCCAGGCAACCTGTAACCTTTCCTTTACACATAATATATATACGATCACTCATTCCAAGGATTTCCGGCATTTCAGAAGATATCATAATGATTCCATATCCCTTACTTGCAAGTTCTCCCATGATGGCATAAATCTCTGCTTTTGCGCCAACATCTACACCCTTTGTCGGCTCGTCCATAATGACAACCTTCATATTTCTTTGTGCAAGTGCCTTGGCTACAACCACTTTTTGCTGATTTCCACCGGAAAGAGAGCTCGCTGCGTCAAAAATAGTAACCGCTTTCGTATCCACACTCTCGAGCAGTTCCTTGGAAATATTGCGCTCTTTTTTCTCATCATTAAATCCTTTTTTTGCATACTTTTTCTGCACAGGCAAGGTCACGTTTCTGCCAAGACCCCAACTAAGGATCAATCCCTGGGTCTGTCTATCTTCAGGAAGCAGAATAATGCCTGCATCCATTGCATCCTTCGGACATTTCACATTAACTTCCTTTCCCTCAATGCGTACTTTACCCGAATCAGCCTTTGTGATGCCACAGACCGCTTCCATTGTCTCCGTTCTGCCTGCGCCCACCAGACCGGTCAGACCAACAATTTCACCAGGATGAACACAAATGTTTACGTCTTTAAAAAGACCTGCTTTGCTCATTCCTTCTATTTCAAACAAAACAGAGGAACCAATCTTTACTTCCGGCTTCGGATACATATCCGTAATTTCCCGTCCGACCATTGCTTTAATCAATTCTGCCTCCGATATTTTGTCCACATCGTAGGTCCCAATATACTGAGAATCACGAAACACGGTTACCTTATCCGCCAGTCTGTGCATGTCTTCCATTCGGTGAGAGATAAAGATAATAGACACACCGTCCTCCTTCAGTTGATCTACAATCCTGTAAAGCTCCTCAGACTCATTTCTTGTAAGCGCCGCAGTAGGCTCATCCAGAATAATAATCTTTGCATTCGTGGAAAGAGCTTTCGCAATCTCCACCATTTGCTGCTGTGCCACAGAAAGCGTACCCATCTCATCTGTCTCATTAAAGTTCGCATTCAGCCTTTTCAGCAGAGCCTCCGCCTTTTCATTCATCTTATCCCACTGTAAAAAAGGTCCTTTTTTAATCTCGTGACCCATAAAAATGTTTTCCGTTACCGACAGTTCCGAATAAATCGTCGGATGCTGATAAACGGCCGCTATTCCCAGTTTCGAAGCATCTTTCGGTGAACGGAATTCCACTTCCTTTCCATCTAAATAAATCTGCCCTTCCTCCGGCTGGTGAACACCTGTGATCACCTTGATAAAGGTCGATTTTCCTGCGCCGTTTTCCCCCATCAGCGCATGCACTTCACCACGTTTTAGCTTAAACCGGACATTGTTTAATGCCTTGACACCTGGAAATACTTTTGTAATTCCTTTTAGTTCCAAAATATATTCAGATTTAGTCATGATTAAACCCTCCATTGATAAATCCTTTTTTCTTGTTGCAACATTATTTCACGCAAAAAAGAACTCTTGCCAGATAGAACCTCTATCTATTTTGTCAAAAGTCCTTTTCTCTCTTATGCACACTATCTTTTAATCAAAAGGACTGCCACGTCATTTACGTTTGTTCCTGTTGGTCCTGTAATAATTAATCCGCCCGTCTTTTCCAACGCATGATATGCATCATTATCTTTCAGCACATCAAAAATTTTACTTCCTGTCTGCTCCAGAATCCGTTTTGTATCCTGGTCGCAGTATCCGCCTGCAGCGTCTGTCGGTCCATCCGTACCATCACTTCCAACGCTGAAAACTGCAGTATTTTTAAGGTCTCCAATTCCTTCTGCTGCTGCCAGCGCAAGCTCCTGGTTTCTGCCGCCTTTTCCATTTCCGGTCAAATGAACAACCGTTTCGCCACCTGCGATGAACGCAAGACTCTTTGTTGTATCCTGGTGACTTTTTGCAATTGCTGCCAGAAATGTACCAGCTTCTTTTGCCTGACAATCCAACTGGTCAGTCAGAATCATGGATTGATATTTCAGACTTTCACATGCTTCTTTTGCTGCCTTACATAGATTCTTCACACTTCCGGTAACAACTGTTTCAACATTCGTAATTATTTTGGGTGTTTCCTGATACAACAGGTCTTTTGTTGTTTTATTCATTTTCAACTGATATTTATCTGCAATTTTCAGCGCATCACTGCTAGTACTACTATCAGGGTATGCAGGTCCAGAAGCAATCATATCCAAAGGATCGCCCAAAATGTCACTGAGCACAATACTGTAAATCCGGGCAGGTTCGCAAATTTTTGCAAACTTTCCACCTTTTACTGCTGACAACCTTTTTCGAATTGTATTGATTTCTACGATATCTGCGCCGCAGGCAAGAAGCTGGGCTGTAATATAAGCAAGTTCATCTTCTGAAACCAGTGGTTTTTCAAATAACGCAGAACCTCCTCCTGACAGTAAAAACAGTACCGTATCTTCTTCATTTAAATCTTTTACCATCTCTAAAGCTGCTTCTGTTCCTTTAAAGGAATTTTCGTCCGGAACCGGATGACCACCCTCAAAACAACTCATTCTCGGAATTGGTTCCTTTATATGGTCATACTTTGTACAGACAACGCCAGCCGTAATTTTCTCCTGCAAAATGTCAGAAGCCGCCTTTGCCATCTGCCATGCTGCTTTTCCTGCAGCCACCACATAAATGTTTCCATCACCAAATTCTTTTTCAGAAAGTGCTCTTGTAACTGCTTCATCCGGCAGAACTTTCTGTAGTGCTTCTTTGATAATAATATTGGCATCCTTTCTTAATTTACTCATTCTGCCTTCGTCCTTTCTAAGATTATTGTTTTGGATTTACTTCTTTCAAATAAAATCCCTATTTTAAATAGCGATCATCAGTTACTTCTGCTACTTTTACAGGCAATTTTTCTTTTGCTGAGCAAATTGCTGCAAGTGTCGTTTTTACATCATGTACCCCTGCTTCACCACTGTATGGAGATTCCGTATTATTTAGAATGCTGTCTACCATTTGATGGATCAGATTTTTGTGTGCCTGGCTGTAATAAGACATTTCCGATACCCATATATCATCTCCACCTTCCTCAAAGCGCATGGTCTGAGCTGTACCATCTTTTTTACGAAGAATCAAATGAACATTTTCTCCATTGTACTGTAAACCGCCGGCACCTTCGCCTAACACTTCAATCATACCTTTTTCACCGAGTACTGTGATGGAGAAACCTGTCATGTTATCGTATTTACCGTTGATTTCTTCTGCTCTCATCCATACACCCTTACAGGCAGGATCTGCATGACTCCATGTGAGCATTGTAATATCACCAATCTCTGTACCGCCGTGCAAGGACATTTCAACTTTATTATCTTTATCCTTATGCATCCATGTATTATCTGCCATTACAGAATAAACTTCTGTAATCTCGCTATCCATTAAATATTCTGCTGCAGTAAAGAAATGTACGCAATGGTCAAACATCCATGGGAAGCCATTTCCACCGGCTTTTTCTGTGTTCATTCTCCATCCACGATGAGTTTCTGTTGTTTCACGAGTATCTAAAACGCCTTCTTTTGGAATCCATTCTCCAAATCTCTGTCTGATCTGGGTTGGTTTTCCAATTTCGCCTGCATCAATCAATTCTTTCGCTTTAATGATAGATGTCATAAAACGATAAGATTCTTCTACTGTTAACGAAACACTGTTTTTCTTTGCTGCTTCCACTGCCGCCTGACCTTCTTTCAGGTTCATACAGAATGGTTTTTCGCATAAAATGTTTTTCTTTGCTTCCGCAGCTGCAATTGTCATTTTCACGTGAGTGAAAGTTGGTGTACAAATATCTACCAGATTGATTCCTTCGTCTTTCAGCATTTCATTGTAATCGGTATAATATTTTTCGATTCCATACTGTGCTGCAACTTCTTTCGCATGAGCTTCATCCAGATCGCATACCGCTACAACTTCTGCATTTTTGTGAGTCTGAAACGCCTTAATATGGGAATCTGATACAAGTCCTAGCCCGACTAATCCTACTTTTACCTTCTCCATAATCCTTTTACCTTTCTTCTAATATTTCGTAAAGTACATTGAAATACCGCCGCCATAAATATTTACTTTTTCTTTATCGAGACCTAAAGCTCCGGATACTGCATAACCTTCAATTTTCAGTTACTACTTCTTTGAAATTATTCATGTTTTTCCTCCTTAAGTAATTCTTTTAATCCGAACGGTCCGCTTTCATTAAACAGAGCCGGATTCATCGTCTTCAATTCAGAATTGATGATTGGTTTAAATTCCATCAGATCAAGTACCTGTGTCTGAAGATCAATTCCGGGTGCAATTTCTGTCAGTACAATTCCTTCTTCCCGGAGTTCAAATACTGCACGTTCTGTTACGAAATGCATCTTCTGACCTTTCTTACGCGCAATCTCACCGTTATATGAAATCTGAGTTACTTTATTAACCATTTTGATCAACTGACCTTCCTGATCGATGTGTAACCGATTTCCATCAAAGCTACATTTTAATCCTTTTCCTGTAAAGGTCGAACAGAATACAACATGTTTTGCATTTGTTGTAATATCAATAAATCCACCTGCTCCAGTTGGAAGAGGTCCAAGCTTTGTAGCATTTACATTTCCTTTTGGATCCAACTGTCCGGCACCCATAAATGTCACATCAACACCTGCACCATTATAATAGTCAAACTGATCATCATGACGAATAAGCGCAAAATTATTTTTTGCAATTCCGAAATCCACACCACCCATTGGTATTCCACCATAAATACCGGATTCTACTGTAACAGTTACATCTTTATCAATTCCTTCTTCAGCAATAATCGGTCCAACCACATCATTTGGGATTCCAGTTCCTACATTCAGCACATCATTTTTGGAAAGTTCCATTAAAGCTCTTCGACCAATGAGTTTTCTTACACTCAGTGGTAATGTATCAGACTGGCTTACAGGCACTTTAATATCTCCGCAGTATGCAGGATCAAACGCAAAACTGTGTGTCTGTCTATGATCTGTTTTCGGATCCGGACACATTACAACGGCATCAATAAATACACCCGGAACTGTTACTCGCTTACAATGAAGCTGTCCGTTCTGCACTTTATATTTTGCCTGTGCGATTACTTTTCCACCAAATTTCTTACAAGCCATGACTGCTGAGAATACTTCCAGCTGCATCGCTTCTTCGTCTGTTGTAAGATTTCCCATCTCATCTACGTAAGTTCCCCGAATGATCACATAATCCAAAGGAATAGGATTGTAGCACATATACTCTTCACCATTGATTGTCAAAACCTGAGAGATATCCGGTGCTTCCTTTGTAATCTCATTCATTTTTCCGCCTTCAATCCGCGGATCCACAAAGGTGCCAAGACCCACTTTCGTGATTTTGCCCGGCTCACCGCCCGCCATGGAACGGTAAAGCTGGGCGAATTGGCCCTGTGGGATACAATAGGCCAGTATTTTATTATTAGAGATTAGTTCCATCATTCTCGGCTGAAGACCCCAATGGCCTCCAATAATCTTTTTCAACATTCCTTCATGCGCAAAATGCTGAATCCCTCTGTCTCTGTCACTCTGTCCGCAGGAATGTACCAAAGTCAGCTCTTTTGGTGTTTTTTCATTTAGATATCGCTCCTCAATTGCCTTTAAAATACTTTCAGATGCTGATACCAGTGTCATTCCGATGGTTGCTACCGTACTATTATCTTTGATCATTGCTGCGGCTTCTGCTGCGCTTACAAACTTTGGCTGTTTCATTTTGTTCCTCCTGTTTATTCTAAAATACCGTTTCGCCCTTTTTCTGATTACATTATATTTTCAATGCTGTTTCAATAAAATCTCGATTCTGTCTCAAAAAAGCAAAATCCCGACTTGTTTATTATTGAAAGTATTGCTACAATAAACAAAAAAACTATGTTTTATAGGATTTTTATCGTGGTTTTTCCATATTTTTTCTTTTTTGTTGGTAAAATTTCGCCATCACTTAGTAAAAATGGTTTTATTTCGAATAATTTCTGAAAGGAGATCTTACATGTTAGCTACCTCAGATTTTAAAATTAACAATGATAATCAGGAAATTCTTCCAATGGATTCTGAACAGTTTCCTTATCTATGCAACTATGCCGAATTAGATACCTATGTAGAAAAATGCATTCCCTGGCATTGGCATTCTTCTTTTGAATTTGACTATATTGAAGAAGGAGAGGTTGAACTTCGAACATCCGATCAGGTATATATTCTAAAAAAGGGAGATGTATTCTTTGTAAATTCTAATGTTCTTCATGCAATTCATGCGAAAGATAAACAAAATGGCTGCAAAATCTACGCTCATATTTTCGATATGCATTTTCTATCTGGTATGTATAACAGCCTTTTAGAGCAAAAATATATGTTTCCAATTATAAAAAGCAAAGAGTTGCAGGTTTTTATTATCAGACCTGACAGCTATCGAAGAATCTGTATGCTTGAAAAACTTTTAAAGATGATAGAACTTGCACGAGAAGAACATTTTGGGTATGAATTTGAAATTCGTTCAGAATTATGTCACGTATGGTGTATGCTGTTAGAAGAAACAGAAGAACTGCGTTCCCAGATTATCGAAAAAAATTATGCGGATGTAGAGCGAATCAAAGTGATGCTTCGATACATCCATCAAAATTACATGGAAAAGATCACTTTGGAAGATATCAGCAGTGCTGCCAATATCAGTGACAGAGAATGTGCAAGATGCTTTCAACGCAGTATCGAAATGTCTCCAATCAATTATTTAAATGACTATCGCATTCGTATGGCAAGTCAAATGCTTTTGCAGACCAATGACAGTATTATTACCATTAGTGAGAACTGTGGTTTCAGCTCTGTCAGTTACTTTGGGAAAGTGTTCCAAAAGGCTATGCACTGCACACCAAAGGAATATAGAAAAGGAGACTCAAAATGAGTCTCCTTGTTTCTATGTCAAATTTATATCGTATACTGCTTTTTAGGTAATCAAAATCATATCGAAGTTCCAGTGATTCTGCCAGTAAT
>JBJFCH010000125.1:0-12573 GCA_051888835.1 Oliverpabstia sp.
TGTTTTCTGTTGTTCGGATAGGAAAATCGAAAAAAAGGAAAAAGGAAGAAGAACGGGAACAGTTCCGTATCCGTCAGGATCGAGAAGACAGAAGCAGGAAATCGGAAGCGTATCTGTCGGTATCGGACAAGCTGGATTCTTCGTTTATACAGTCCTTGCTGGAGAAAAAGGCAAGAGAAGAATGGAGTGTTCTTGAGGTGCGGCTCACCAGGGTAAAAGGACAGCTTCAGGAAATGGATGAATGCCAGTCCAGGTTATCCAGGCTCCTTGCTGATAACGGTGCTACTGCATTAAGCAGTACGCAGGAAGTGCTGGATAAGGTGGAGCAGTATTTGTGCAAGAATGTACGCAAATGTCTCAATTATATGGGAGTTGCAGATCCGCGCAGTCAGGATGATATTGCCCTTGTTGGCAGTAAGCTGGACTCGTGTTATGAGGATAATCAGGAAAAATTGGCTCAGATTGATGAATTTCTGAAGACTGTTGTAGAGTATCTGAACAGGCAGGGAGATGAGGAAGCAGAAAGCAGTATTGATCTGTTGAATATGTACAAGAAGACAATCCTTGAATCGATTGCCGGAAATTATTGACAGGAGGGAAGGTAATGGGATATTTAAAAAAATACGTAAGCATATTTCTTGTGTGTGTGATAGGCGTTGTATCGCTAATGGGCTGCAGCAGTAATGGAAATACTCGTGTCGAAAATGAAAGTTCAATGTCTTTTGAGGATGCTGTGACAGAAATGAATTCCATGCTTAAGAAAATAAATGTGGAAAAAATATCCAAACCGGTCATGGACATTTATTCGGATGATGGTTCTGAAACAGCTATGCTCGACGATATTGACACTTTTCCGATCATGGTGGAAGGAGAAGGTGATATTAACATCGAGATTGCAGCGGCGACAGAACTAAGTTCCAATGCTCCTGATGACTGGATCAATATTGTAGCAGAAAAATTCAATGCAGAGAAAAAAGAAATTGAAGGAAAAACGGTTTCAGTATCTGTTCGTAAAATTACTTCCGGTGAAGTGGTGACTTATATGCTTGCAGATGCATATGAACCGGATGTATTTATCCCCTCGAATTACGCATGGGGTGAAATGCTTCAATCATCAGGTATCGGCATTGAAAAAATCACAGACCGAATTGCAGGCAATACCGCAGGAATACTGATTGAAAAGAATACATATGATGATTTCATCAATAAATATGAAGAAGCGACAGTATCAAATGTTTTGGAAGCAGCTCTTGCGGGAGACCTGACATTTGCATACACGAATCCATACACTTCTTCCACCGGACTTAATATTCTGACTGCCATGCTGAAAGCCTTTGATTCGCAGAATCCTCTTTCCGCAAAAGCACAGGAAAAGTTATTGGAGTACCAGAAGTCATCACCTCCTGTTGCGTATACAACGGCTGTTCTGAAAAACCAGGCTGCAAAGGGGATTATATCTGCAATGGTGATGGAAGAACAGGCTTATATCAACACACCTGAACTTGCAAGCTATATCTATATTCCCGCGGGGATCCGGCATGACCATCCGGTATATACATTCTCTTATTGTCCGGATGAGAAAAAAGAAGCAGCGAAACTGTTTACAGAATACTGTCTGTCGGAAGAAAATCAGAAATTGGCTCAGGAAAAAGGATTCGGCAGACATGATGATTATCAGTCGGATGATCCGGGATTGGATGGTACAGGATATTTGACAGCACAAAAAGTCTGGAAGCAGAATAAAAACGGCGGAAGACCGGTTGTAGCTGTTTTTGTGGCAGATGTATCAGGATCTATGGGAGGGGAGCCGCTGAATTCTCTGAAATCGTCATTGGTAAACGCATCCGCTTATATTGGTCAGGAACATTATATCGGACTCATCAGTTATTCCGGTGATGTAACTGTAAATCTTCCAATCGATAAATTTGATGCTCGGCAAAAAGCATATTTTTGCGGAGAAGTAAAAAATCTTTCAGAAGCCGGAACAACTGCAACTTATGATGCGGTTCTTGTAGGATTAAATATGTTGCAGGAAAAGACGCAGGAATTAAAAGAATCCGGTGTAGAGAACGTTAAGCAGATGATGTTCGTTCTGACAGACGGTGAACAGAATGAAGGATACAGTCTGGACCGCATTACCCCGATTGTTGCAGGCTTGCAGGTGCCTGTATATACGATATCCTACAATTATCTGGATGATAATGGAGAACTGGAGAAGCTTTCGGCAATCAATGAAGTATCTGCTTTGAAAGCAAGCAGTGATGATATTGTGAATCAGCTGCGGAATCTCTTTAATGTAGAATTGTAAGCATACTATTGACATGATTTCTTATGCCATATATAATAAAAATATCAGAAAACTGATAAATCATATTTTGTAACTGAATAATTCATTCTGGTAGGTGAGGTTACCACAGGGATTTGGTTTTTCCTAAGGTTGCTGCCGCAAAAACGTGGAGACACGATTCGTTGGTCAGCAGGATATGTCGGTTCAAGGCATAACCTAATGCAACTTTTAAGCCCTGTGATGCTAAAGCTTGAACATAGTATGAAAAAAATCAGGTATCAGGACTCCGCCAGAGTGAAAGCTTTTGCGGAGTTTTTTGTGTTATCTTGGAAGCAGATAAGACTCCGGAGATTTGAACTGATCAGAAAGGCAGGTGAGGTAAATGGATGCGGACGGCAGTTATTATACGAAGCGGAAAATGGAAAAGTTAATAACGAAAGGAAGAGATTGTAATGAACAGAACTATTTTTATGGAATTACTGGCAAAAAAAGATTTCAGAGCAATCAGGAGCATCCTCGGAGTTATGAATGTAGTAGATATTGCCTCACTGCTTTCAGAACTGGAGGATAAAGAACTGGTACAGGCATTCCGACTGATTACAAAGGATAAAGCAGCCGATGTCTTTGCTTATATGAATAATTCCATGCAGACAAAACTGGTGGAAATGTTTGCGGAAAAAGAATTGAAAGAGCTTCTGGATGAACTTTACCTGGATGATACGGTAGACATGCTGGAAGAACTTCCGGCAAATCTCGTTACAAGAATTTTAGATGTGGTGGATGGTGAAAAGAGAAGCAGAATCAATCAGCTTCTGAACTATCCGGATGACAGTGCCGGAAGCATTATGACAACAGAATATGTGGATTTCAACAAGAATATGACAGTTGCCGAAGCCATGAGTCATATTAAAAAAGTTGGAATCCACAAAGAAACTATCTATACTTGTTATGTGTTGGAAGCCAGAAAATTAATTGGTATTGTAACGGCAAAAGATCTGATGACAGCGGATGACGATAAGAAAATTCAAGAACTGATGGAGACGGAGATAATTTCTGTTCGCACCCATGATGATCAGGAAGAAGTTGCCAGATTATTTTCCAAATATGACCTGCTTGCCCTTCCTGTTCTTGATAATGATGGACTGATGGTGGGAATTGTCACGGTAGATGATGCCATGGATGTTGTTGTAAATGAGGCAACTGAGGATATCACGATTATGGCGGCTATGAATCCCAGTGAGAAAGCATATTTTGAGACTTCTGTTTTTTTACATGCGAAAAACCGTTTTCTATGGCTTTTGGTGCTGATGCTGTCTGCAACGGTGACCGGTACGATTATTACCCATTATGAAGATGCTTTTGCGGCAATCCCGATTCTTGTGTCCTTTATTCCGATGCTCATGGATACGGGCGGAAATTGTGGTTCTCAGAGTTCCACATTGATTATCCGGGGACTTGCACTGGAAGAGATAAAGTTCAGGGATATTTTCAAAGTTATTTTCAAGGAATTCAGAATTGCACTTTTAGTAAGTGTTGGTCTGGCACTGGCGAATGGAATCAGGATATATCTTATGTACCGGAATCTGCAGCTGGCCTGTGTTATTGGTGCTTCACTGATAGCCACAGTGATCATAGCCAAAATGATTGGCTGTACATTGCCATTGTTTGCAAAAAAAATACATCTGGATCCTGCAATTATGGCGGCACCGTTGATCACAACTCTGGTAGATACTTGTTCCATCGTGATTTACTTTACAATTGCTACTCGTGTTTTTGCTCTCTAAAAAGCATATCATGGCGGCTTCGTATTTGATATTCTTTTGGTGAACAGTGATACCATTCTTTAAAATATCGGGAGAAATGCTGAATATTGGAAAAGCCGCAAAGAGCGGCAACCTGCTGAACCTGCAGAGCTTCATTGGTCAGGAGCGTCCTGGATTTTTCCATGCGTGCCTGCAGAAGCTCTGCTTTTGGCGTTGACTGAAAAAACAGTTTATAATAATGATAAAACTGACTTTTGGCCATATTACTTTCCTGACACAACCGTTGAATGGACCATTCATCTTCACAGGTACGAAGCATTTGCAAACGGAGACTCTGGAAATTTTCCAGGAGCGTAGATGACTCCGGAGAATTCTCATAGGATGGCTTTACAAGAGAACGGGCTAAACGGAGAAAGATTTCTTCTGTCAGATTTTCCAGTCGCTTTTCATAATAAGGTTCTTTTGACAAATATTCCTGCTGTATTTCCTGCATAAGAGAGTCTAATTTCTGAAAATTATCCGGGTATAACAGTTGATTTACAGGTATGTGATACCGATTTTCAAAGGATAAATCTGTAGAAAAATGCATATAGCTGTTGCGGAACTTCCGTACAGCCTGATAATGCTGGCAGAAGCCTGGAGTATAGAGCATACAGGCATTTTCGCGGGACACGATCAGTTGATCGTCCAGATAGATTTTCATCGGAGTTTTTAACAAAAGAAAAAGATAGTCACCGCTTCCGCCGGGACGGTAAATACGGTCACAGTCATAATTCGTACGGTTAAATTCGCAGTAATTCAAATGAAACATTGTATTCTCCTTTTACATATAACGAAAATTGAGGCTGCAGGAAGTGGGCTCTTCTTGCTATAGTCAGGTTGATCGATTTTTTTTACATACCCGGTGAATCTCAAATTATCATAGTATAAGACCGGAAGAAAAGTCAAGTTTATCGGAAGAAAGGTAATGTAAAAATAGCACGGACACGTTAAAATAGGAATATAAAACAATGATTATGCAGGAGGTTTACATAAAATGAAAAAAGCGGAATTGATTGTGGATAAGCATTTTCTTGTAAGTGAGGTGGACAAAAGAATCTATGGTTCTTTTATCGAACATCTGGGCAGGGCGGTCTATGAAGGTATTTATCAGCCGGGCAGCCCGTTTGCAGATGAGGAAGGGCTTCGCAAAGATGTAATTGATCTGGTGCGAGAACTTCAAGTTCCGATTGTACGATATCCGGGCGGCAATTTTGTATCGGGATATCATTGGGAAGATGGTGTAGGTCCCAAAGAACAGCGTCCGGCAAAGGTGGATCTGGCATGGCAGGTGATTGAAACCAATGAATTTGGGTTGAATGAATTTGCTTCCTGGGCAAAAAAAGCAGGTTCTGATGTGATGATGGCAGTAAATCTGGGGACCAGGGGACCGGAGGACGCAAAAAATATCCTCGAGTATTGTAACTTCAAAGAGGGAACTTATTACAGTGATCTTCGAAGAAGTCACGGATATGAAGAACCGCACAATATTAAATTGTGGTGTATGGGAAATGAAATGGATGGTCCATGGCAGATGGGACATAAAACTGCAGAAGAATATGGAAGAGTCGCACAGGAGACAGCCCGACTAATGAAAATGATGGATCCGACCATAGAGACAGTAGCCTGCGGAAGTTCCAGTCTGATGATGGATACTTTTGGAAGCTGGGAGGAGACCGTTCTGGATATCAGTTATGATCAGACAGATTATCTTTCACTACATCAGTATTATGGCAACAGGGATGATGATACTCCGGATTTCCTTGCAAGTAATGTAGGGATGGATGAATTTATCAGTTCCGTAGTTTCTATCTGTGACTGCGTAAAGGCAAAGAAGAGAAGTAAAAAAACTATAAATCTGTCATTTGATGAATGGAATGTGTGGTATCATTCCAATGAGGCGGATGAAAAACTGGAAAAATGGGTAAAGGCACCACATCAGCTGGAGGATGTATATAATTTTGAGGATGCTCTTCTGGTGGGAAGTATGCTGATTACACTTCTTCGCCATGCAGATAGAGTAAAGATTGCCTGTATGGCACAGCTGGTCAATGTAATCGCACCAATCATGACATCCGATACCGGAGCATGGCGTCAGACGATATTTTATCCCTATATGTATACCAGCAAATATGGCAGAGGAAAAGTTCTGAATACTGTAGTAAAAGCGCCTGTATATGAGAGTAAGTCATATGGAGAAGCTTCTTATCTGGATTCTGTCATGATTATGAATGAAGAGGAAGAGACACTCACGATTTTTGCAGTAAATAAGAGTCTGGATGAGGATATGGAATTGACCTGTGATCTTCGCCAGTTTGCGGATTATCATCTGTCAGAGCATGTGGTACTGTCCCACCCGGATATGAAAGCGGTAAATACAGAAGAGCATCCGGACGCTGTAATTCCATATGCAGGCAACACAGTTAACGTGGAAAATGGACATCTGAGCGGGGTACTTGGTAAACACAGCTGGAATATGATACGTCTGTCAAAATAGAATGATGAAATGAAGGTAAGGAGTGTAAATTATGGTTAGAAAAACAAAAACAGCAGTAGTGGAACATGCAAGAGGCGGAGAAGGAAGTGTAGAATTTCATCATATTTTATCACCGGAGGAACTGAATGGACATGGTTCCCTTTATGCCATGGCAGTTCTTCGTCCCCACAGCAGTGTAGGCTGGCATCAGCATGTGGGCAATACAGAGCCGTACTTTATCTTAAAAGGCAAGGGGATTTTCGTGGATAATGACGGCAGCCGTATAGAAGTAGGACCGGGGGATGTGTGTGTGATCGAAGTGGGACAGAGTCATTCACTGGAAAATCCGACAGATGAAGAACTGGTGTTTATGGCACTGATATATAATGAATAAAGTGGAATACGAAGAAGAATATCCTGTTTTTGAAGAAATAAGTGATAAGGACTGAGCGTTAAAAAGAGCGGGAACCAATGATATCAAAGATATCTGTGGTTCTCGCTCTTTCTCATTTCCCCCGGTGTGCAGTTGAATTGTTCTTTGTACATTTTCATGAATAGTTTATAATTGGTGAATCCATGCAGCTCCAGCAGTTCCTGGACACTCAGATCTGTTTCCAGAATATCTCTGGCAATATGTTCCAGACGTATGGAGTTTACATAATCCAGAAATGTCATGCCCATGTATTTTTTAAAGAAACGGGTGAAGTAATCCGGATTCAAAGATACCTCATTTGCAATCTGGTTCAGGGTAATATCTTCAGCATAATGTTCTTTTACATAGGAAGTAATATGCCCCAGTCTCTGCATATATTTGACTGTACTTTCTTTTTCGGTGGGACTGATTTCTTCCCGGAAAAAATTAATAAAATGAAACAGCAATTCGAATATCAGACTGTGAAATCGCAGAATGTAATTGGAAGACTGCAGAGGGTATAATTCACTGATCGTATGCAGATATTCCCGAATATGCTGATACTCCTCCTGTTTTTGTGGATCTTGTGACAATCCCGTAAAATCAAATCGTATCTGGTCCATATCAGGGATATAACGTTTCAAAAACGGGTAAGGTATCTGGATCAACATTTCCCTGGAATGATCCTGCATCTGCATACTGTGAATTTCTCTCGAATTAATAACCAGAAAATCTCCGGTTTCAATGACATAATGTCGATTTTCTCCCAGACACCATTCTTCTTTGCCTTCTAAAATATATAGAATTTCCAGACTATTGTGCCAATGAGGGGCAGTGTAGGTACGGTAATAGTCATTTATGTGAAAACGGATATCAATATCAGAGTGATAGGGTATATTTTCGTGACGATAACTCAGCATGGGATGCTCCTTAAGTAGTAAGATATAGAAAATCAAAAGAGTTTTTCACAATGGTCACAGGGTTCCGTTCAGGTGAAGATTCAGTTTACGAACTAAAAGCACCGGATCGATGCCATGCTCAGCCGCAGCCTGTTCCAGAGTTTCTCCGTCAGAGGAAGCACAGCCGATACAATTCATACCTGATTCCATAAGAAGAGAGGCAGCTCTTTCATCCATGGCGAGAAGTTCTGTGATGGTAGTATCTTTTGTTATGTACATAATACGTATTCCTTTCTTTGGATTAAATAATATCAATCTGGCACATAGCCATAGCCTTCAGGGCATTTTCATGACTTTCAGGTGTGACACCGGCACAGCAGGATGCATCAACAGCCAGAGGTAATTCGGGAACAAAGGATGGTTTGTCAAAAATCTTGTCTTCCGGTTTTATACATTCGGCGATCTGTCCATCCAGTTCCCATCCGATACTTCCCTGAACACAGTGTGGTACTGGAAGCTTTTTTCCTTCAGCAGTGTCCAGGTAATTATCCTGATGAGTATCCCGGGTAAAAATCACCGGTCCTTTCCAGGCCAGAATTTTTTCTTTTACTGCCGGAACGATTGCTTGAGCTTCCTTTGTTCCGAGAGCCTGACTGATAAAATCATTTTGCATATCAATAACAATTAAAAGTGGATTCATAATATTGTACTCCTGATTCAAAAAAGTATGTCAGAGACGAAGCAGCAGTCTGCAATTGTAGCAGAAACTGCTTGATTTACATGTAGTTTATCATAGAATCCAAAATGTCACAACCGGAGAATTGCAGATATCATTTGAAATTCCGGAGTTGTAATGAATCTTGTATTGTACGAAAAACTGGACAGTGGTATACTATAATTATAGAAGAAAGGCGGGATTTTATGGCGAAAAGTGCAAATCAGAAAAGAAAAATATTGCTTCTTGAGAGAATATTGGAACAAACCGATGAGAATCATCCCATAGGAATGCGAGACATTATTGAAAAGCTGGCTGCGGCGGACATTCAGGCTGAGCGGAAAAGTATTTATGGAGACCTGGATGAGCTCAGAAATGTAGGAATGAATATTTTGTTTAGAAAGGGGAAACCAACCGGATATTATCTGAATCAAAGTCCTGAAAATAGGACATATGATCCGTTGATGGAGACTGCATGCACTGAGGAATTGGCTGAGATGCCTGAAAAGACCGATGAAAGTATTAAGCAGTCTGTAGTTGCGGAGAATTGGGAAAAGACCGAGGGTGATTACATCGAAGTACAGCTTAGATGTAAAAAAAGTGCTGTTCCCAATCTACGAGGGCGTTATGGAGAAAATTGCCGGATTTTAAAAGAAGAGGAAAAACATGTGACCGCGGAGGTCCCGGAAATCCCCGGGAATGCTTTTTATGGCTGGCTTACGGCACAGGGTGGTGCTGTGAAAATTATAAAGCCAAAAGAAACAGCAAAAGAGTATCGAAGACTGCTGAAAAAACTTCTGGAAGGATATAAAAAACAATGACGGCGGGTATACTTGAAGGAGGAATGACGGGTGGACAAGCTTGAGCTTTCAGAAGAATATGAGAGGATACGGGAGATACCCGATTATGGATTTTCCGGAAGAGAAGACCTTGAAGAAATTATACTTCCGGAATCGGTGGAACGGATTGGAAGGTATGCCTTTTACAATTGTAGAAATCTCAGAAAAATAACATTTTTCAGTAATATTCAGGATGTGGGAAGTGGTGCTTTTACGGGATGCCATCAGGTTCATCATCTGGATGTGACGATAATGACAGGCGAAACGTCATGCTTGAAAGATTTCCTTCAGGAACTGACGGAAGAGATGGTTGTTGAGTATCGTGGAGTAGAATATGCCAGACTTATGTTTCCGGAGTATTTTGAGGAAGGTGTAGAAAATACTCCGGCCAGGATACTGATGACGCAGATCCACGGTTCCGGTTTAAAGTATAGAAATTGTTTTTATAAAAAGGAGTTTCTCTTTGAAGAGTATGATGCTCGTTTTCCATATGCGGAGGCGGTAGAGTCTGAAACATTCCTGCAGGAAATGGTACTGGGAAGGCTGATGTTTCCGTACAAACTGACTGAGAAAGGCAAACAGCAGTACGAGGTATATCTTAAGGAACATCTGGTGGAGACAGGGAAACGCCTGGTAAGTAAGCATGATACAGTAAGGCTGAACTGGCTTATGGAGTATTATCTGGAGGAAAAAAGACAGGCTGAAGAGCTTTTGGAAATATCCGGAAAACTGCATATTGCAGAGTGTACCGCCTGTCTTATGGACTGGAAAAAACGAAAATTTGGGGACATAATAAGTGCGGGTATCCCTGATTTTGATTTTTAGCATCTATGATAGGAGAATAACATGACGATTATACAGGAGCAGCAAAGGCAGGAACTGGAAAAATACGATTTATGCAGAGAGATTCTGGTTAATTCCAGAAATGAACTTTATCTGTCTATGCGTTTTCTGGATGTGGCTTTATCCTCTCTGGAGTTATTACCTGACGGAAATACAAAAAGCTGGGGATGCGATGGAAAAAGTTTTCATTATTATCCGGAATATCTTTTGTTTTTATATCAAGAGGATTCTGTTCAGATCAATCGTGGATTTCTGCATCAGATCTTTCACTGTATGTTCGGTCATATATGGAATCAACCGGCGGGGTTACAAGAGACGAGGAAAGCGGATTGGGACCTTGCCTGTGATATTGCAGCGGAATATTTGATTGACAGTCTGCAGTTTCGTTGTGTCCGTCAGGCCCCGTCGCCCTGGAAAAGAGAGTGCTACCGGAAAATGCAGGAAAACATGCATGTAATAACGGCTCAGAAGGTTTATGGGTTATTGGAATCTATGGATCCTTCCAAACCGGAATACCGCCGCATGATTCAGGAGTATCGAAAGGATGATCATCAATTCTGGTATCAGTCGCCTGAAAATCAAAATCGGCAACAGAGTCAGAAAGAATGGGATGATATTCGGGAAAAAATGCAGTCGGAAATTGAATTGTTTTCCAAAGAAGCATCCCAGGAAGCAGGACATTTGACAGAAGCGCTGCGTGTGGAGAATCGGGAAAAATATGATTATAGAGAATTTTTAAGAAAGTTTTCTGTTCTGAAAGAGGAAATGAAAGTTGACCTTGATACTTTTGATTACATTTTTTATAATTATGGAATGAATTTATACGGAAATATGCCTCTGATTGAACCTTTAGAAACCAGTGAAGTACAGAAAATTGAGGATTTTGTGATTGTGATAGATACGTCTATGTCCTGTAAAGGAGAATTGGTAAAAACTTTTCTGGAACAAACGTATCAGATTCTTTCGCAGACAGAGAGCTTTTTCAGAAGAATCAATATTCGTATTCTGCAGTGTGATGAGAAAGTGCAGGATGATACAAAGATTGAAAATGGAGAGCAGCTTCGGCAATACATGGAACATCTGGAAATTAAAGGACAGGGCGGAACAGATTTTCGACCGGCATTTCTGTATGTTCAGGAGCTGATGGCAAAGAAGGTATTTCATAAACTGAAAGGGCTGCTTTATTTTACAGACGGATACGGAACCTATCCGGTCAGGATGCCTCCCTATGATGTGGCATTTGTTTTTCTGGAGAAGGATTATCAGGATGTAGATGTTCCGGCCTGGGCGATGAAACTGATATTGACGGAGGACGAGATAGTATATGAACATTAAGCGGGCAAAACAGGAGATCAAAGATTCGATTCAGGCGTATCTTCTGAAAAATGAGTATGGAGAATATGAAATTCCGGTGATTCGGCAGCGGCCGATTCTTCTGATCGGTCCTCCGGGAATTGGAAAAACGCAGATTATGGAGCAGATTGCCAGGGAGTGTAAGCTGGGACTCGTCTCCTATACGATTACCCACCATACCAGACAAAGTGCCATTGGACTTCCTTTTATATCGAAAAAAGAATATGGCGGTGTGGAACATGCGGTGACAGAATATACTATGAGTGAAATTGTGGCTTCTATATATGATGAAATGGAAAAGACAGGGCTCAGGGAGGGGATTCTGTTTATTGATGAGATCAATTGTGTGTCGGAAACACTTGCACCGGCTATGCTGCAGTTTTTACAGTGTAAGACTTTTGGAAATCATGCAATTCCTCAGGGATGGATCATCGTGGCTGCAGGCAATCCGCCGGAATATAATAAATCCGTGCGTGAATTTGACCTCGTGACACTGGACAGAGTAAAGAAAATTGATGTTACAGCTGATTTTTCTGTATGGAAAGAGTATGCATATCAGGCAGGTGTTCATCCGGCGGTCATTTCTTATCTGAATATCCGCAGGCAATATTTTTATATTATGGAAACAACTGTGGACGGAAAAATGTTCGCGACACCCAGAGGCTGGGAGGATTTGTCCCGTCTTCTGGAAGTATACGAAAAACTGGATAAGCCTGTTGATCGGGAAGTTGTGCTTCAGTATATTCAGTATCCAAAAGCTGCGAAAGATTTTGCAAATTATCTGGAACTTTATAAAAAATATCAGACAGATTATCAGATAGATGCAATACTGGAAGGGAGAATAGATCCGATACTGAGCAAAAAAGTGGCACATGCGTCTTTTGATGAGAAATTAAGTGTGATCGGGCTATTATTATCCGGATTGTTCCGGGATTTTAAACAGTATT
>JBJFCH010000126.1:0-12477 GCA_051888835.1 Oliverpabstia sp.
AATGGCAAAGGAGCAGGCCATTATAAAGGATCTGAAGGCGGTGGAAAGCCTGGGATTTTTCGGTCACCTCGGGCCAGTATACCTTCCAATACAGTCACATCAGCCTCATGCCAGTTATACTTGATGCTCTTTTGATTTAACTGAGCATGAATTTCTTCCCGAACAATACGTGCCCGGTCAAGAAATTCCTCTTCTTTGCACATAGGCGCCCACTGAAATGGAGTAAATGGCTTTGGCACAAAGAAAGATGTACTGGCTGTAATCTGACATTTTCCATGTCTTTGTTCCTTAGGAATCTCATAATAGCGCTTTGCTATTTTCTCACAAAGATGAGCGATTCCTTTCATATCGTCCTCTGTCTCAGTGGGAAGTCCCAGCATAAAGTATAGCTTTACCTTAGACCAACCGCCCTCAAAAGCTTTTCCTGCACCCTCTAGGATCACTTCTTCTGTCAATCCCTTATTGATCACATCACGAAGACGCTGAGAACCTGCTTCCGGTGCAAATGTGAGACTGCTCTTTCTGATATCCTGTACCTTTTTCATAACATCCAGGGAAAAAGCATCGATTCGCAACGAAGGCAGCGAAATATTGACACCTCTATTACCACATTCCTCCATAAGGAAATTCACCAGTTCCGGTAACTGGGAATAATCACTGGAACTTAATGAACTAAGAGAAATTTCCTCATGGCCTGTGCTGTCCAGCATCTCCATGGCCTTTGCTTTCAAAAACTCTACATCCCGTTCTCTTGTTGGACGATATAACATCCCCGCCTGACAGAAGCGGCAGCCGCGGATACAACCTCTTTGAATCTCCAAAACCACTCGATCCTGAGTCGCCTTGATAAAAGGTACAACCGGTGCTTTCGGATAATACGTATTAGTTACATCCATGACAATCTGTTTCTGAATAGTTTTGGGAATATTATCATCCACAGGAGTAAATGTATCAATCGTTCCATCTTCTTTATACGTAACTTCATACAGAGAAGGTACATAAATGCCGGGGATCTGTGCGGCTTTTTTCAGAAAATCCGCACGTGTTCCACCGTTCGCTTTGTTTTCTTTATACAGATCCATCAGAGGAAAATATACGGTTTCCCCCTCTCCAATATAAAACAAATCAAAAAACTGTGCCAGCGGTTCCGGATTGTACGTACAGGGACCACCACCGATCACGATCGGATCATCTTCTGTTCTATCTTTGGCAAGCATGGGAATCTGAGACAAATCCAGAATCTGCAGGATATTGGTATAACACATCTCGTACTGGATCGTGATACCCAGAAAATCAAAACTCTTCACGGGTTCCTGAGATTCCAGTGCAAACAACGGAATCTTCTGTTCTCTCATTACTTTATCAAGATCCGGCCATGGGGAGTAAACCCGCTCACACCAGATATCTTCCCGCTGATTGAACATATCGTAGAGTATCTGGATTCCCAGATGAGACATTCCAATCTCATAGACGTCTGGGAAACACATGCAAAAACGGATCATATTTTCAAAATCAGATGATTCTGACTTGTCCACTGCATTTACTTCATTGCCTATATATCTGGCCGGTTTTTCAATCTGCAGCAGTATTTCATCACTTAATGCTAATTTTCTCATTCTATTATCCTTCTAATTATTTTGTCATACAAATAATGACAGTCATCTTTTTCATCAGAAACTGTCATTACTTTATTTGTTCCACTATTGAACTTTACCATAAATCCGTTTTTACATCAATACGCTAACAAAGTTTTTTATGCGAACACATCAATATCAAATTCTCTCTTTTTATAATAGTACTTCTTATCTTCTTCAGTGATTGAACGAATGACTCTGCAAGGATTTCCTGCTGCCACTACATTTGCCGGTATATCCTTTGTGACTACACTTCCGGCACCAATCACAACATTATCACCGATGGAGACTCCCGGTGTGATTACTGTATTTCCTCCTACCCAAACATTATTTCCGATTTTTACCGGTATTCCGTATTCATATCCTGTATTTCGTGTTTCCGGATGAAGGGGATGTCCTGCGGTGTATATGGACACATTCGGTGCAAAAAGAACATTGTCACCTATGTCTACTCTTCCTACATCTAAAATGGTGCAATTATAATTTGCAATAAAATTTTTTCCAATATAGATATGAGTTCCATAATCGCAGTAAAAAGGCTGTGTCAGACCAACAGGCCCATCTGCATGCGGAATCAGTTTGCCGGCAATCTCAGCCTGTTTATCAAAATCACATGGATCCGCTGTATTAAATTCCCTCAGCAGTACCCTTGTATTTTTCATTTCTTCAAGTACACCCTCATCTGCTCTGTAAGCCAGTTCATGATCTCTTCTTTCTTTTTGTGTCATTTTAGTTTTCCTCCTTTTTCGCTTCTTATTGTTTTCATTCTGTCAGATTCTTAACCCATCTGTATTTTTTATAATGCTTTATAACTGCAGGCAGCTTTATACCTTCATCCATACTCAGCAGCAGATATACTACAGGTACCGGCCATTTCAAAACAAATGCAGTAAACGCTCCCAATGGTATCACAATCAGCCACATGACCACAATATCACACCATAAACCGAATCTTGTATCGCCTCCTGCGCAAAACACACCGTCTATCAACGTGACATTGATGGATTTTCCAATCATATAGAACCCACAGATCAGCAGCATCAACTTCAAATAGTTCATAGAAGTACTGTTCAATGAGGATGCAAGCATCATGAACAATGGTATGGATAGTATAAGTACAACCCCGGAAATGATTCCTGTCCAGAAAGCTATGCGAAGTAATTGATTTCCATATTCTTTCGCAGTATCCAGAGCATTTTTCCCCAATTCATTACCAACAATAATTCCCGTACCGGTTCCCAGTCCCAGACAAAAACAGGAAATAATATTTTTTGCAGTATTTGCAATAGAATTTGCCGCTACCGCATCATTTCCCATATGTCCCAGGATAACAGAAAATGCAGTAAAACCAAGTCCCCATACGAGCAGATCCGCAAGTACGAGAGAAGAATATCGAATGAATGCTTTCATGAATTCCTGATTCCTTGCCAGTAGATACTTCCACTTCATACGTACAGAATTTGTTGTACCATTCTCATACAGCACCAGACACAATTCCACTCCAATGGCAAGAACTGTCGCTACTGCTGCTCCTGCTGCTTCCATTCTCGGAAATCCGAATAATCCAAAAATCAGAATTCCATTCAACACAATATTGATCACAACTGTCAAGAATCCATAAATTGTACTTTTCAATACTCTGCCACTATTCTTCATAATACATAAATAAATTTGCGGAACAGCCATCAACAAATAAGACACACTTGCAATTCGCAGATATTCTGCCCCAATGGCAGCCAATTCCTCATCAGCTGTGAAAATATGCATAAGGAATACAGGGCATATCTGTGCAGCAAGGAAAAATAAAAGAGCAATCAGGCAAGAAATACGCAGGGCAACTCCCAATACTTTTTCTACGGATTCGTTATCTCCCTTTCCCCAATACTGTGCGGATAAAATAGTCGTACCTGCAATCAATGCACTGAAAAACAGATTCAAAACAAATTGTACCTGTGTAGCCAATGAAACAGCAGATAAAACATTTTGATTCAATCTGCCAAGCATAAGTGCATCAGAAACACTTACCAATGATGACAGTAAATTTTGGAGTGCTATGGGCAATACAATAGCAAATACTTTGGAATATATCTTTCTTTCCATAGATATAAAATACACCACCTCCGCGCTTGTCTTTTCTTTTGTTTACAGATATAATAATAGTAGTTATTTATCACATAGTCTATCAAAATAATCTTTAAAACATATAACGATTGCACATTTTATTATTCTATGGAGAAAAGAAATATGAAAGAAAAGACTATAAACATTTGTCTTATGCAGGACAATTCAGAGGTAATCCCCTATGATACGGTTGGTATCCCAATTTACATACGAAGTGGTTGGCTTTCTATGTATACTAATATGCGTTCCCGTTGTCACTGGCATGAAGATCTGGAGTTTATCCGGATTCATAACGGAAACATGTGCTATTGGATCAATGGAAAAACTATATTATTAAGAGAAGGGGACTGCCTTTTTATCAACACGCGGCAGATGCATTATGGTTACTCATATCAGAGCGAAGATTGTAATTTCACCTGTATCATTTTGCACCCGGCACTTCTTTCAGATAACAGGATGCTGCGCAATGAATATGTGGATCCCCTGTTTAAAAATACAGCTTTTGAGTATTATCATTATACTGCTGACCGGGAAGAAACAAAAATTATCCGATATAATCTTGACCGGATACTGTATTTAAAGAAAGAGCATCCGACAGCTTACGAACTACAAATCGCCGGTATCATGAGTCTTCTTGTCGCAGAAATCTATCGTATAACATTCTGCCATATAAAAACATCCGGGCAAGACAATCATCCGGACACAACCGTACATCAGGCTATGGTTTCTTATATTTATCAGCATTATCCCGAAAAAATAGGTCTTTCTGATATTGCACAGGCAGGTAATGTATGCCGCAATAAATGTTGTCAAATTTTCAATAAATATATCCATCAATCACCTGTTGATTTTCTGAATCATTACCGATTGGAGGTCAGCCGTAATCTTTTGGACAACACAGATTGGAGCATTATCCGTATAGCACAATCCTGCGGATTTAATCATTCCAGTTATTACTCAAAACTATTTGATCGTGCGTATCACTGCACGCCAACCGAATATCGAAATAATGGTAAGCACCAAAAAAGTAATACCTAACAGCAGGTATTCAAAAATCCTACTGTTATCTCCCGTTGTGGGAAAAGACCGTGATTCCTGCTGTACAAGAGGAGTGTGCTTCGGCAATACTTCAATATCATAATTCATCTGTCCACTCTCACTATCAAAAGTCGGTACAGACACCAGAGATGGGGAAATATTCTCATATCCTTTGATGTCTGTCGTATAGATCAGATAGACTCCGACCGGCAGATGTTCTGCTTTTGCCACGCCATTTTCATCTGTTATGAGAATTCTATCTTTATCCTTTACCACATTTGATATTTTACTTAAGGCATAGTCCAGTTCATTGGCATTTTGTATATGATTCAGATCTACACCAGCAGCTACATAGATATCCTTTACCTTAAATTCTCCTCCCTCAACTTCTGCCACCTGAACGAGTGCCAATGAAACATCTTTCTTAGATAACTGTCCGGACGTGTCTTGTAGTTTTATCGTAATACTCCCCATTTTTTCTTTATCACCGACTGCCAGAACTTTCTCCCCGCTATTCTGGAGTTGCTCAGTTGCATTTATTTCACCATCTATACCTTTTTCAGCAGCAAATACCGGCGCAGAAACTAATAAAACAATCATAATCATCAAGATGAATAAAAATCTTTTCTTTAATCTCACCGTTTTATCCCTCCCTTTTCTTATTCTTTCTGTGAGAAATGACTGCTATCATCAAAAATGCAAACGGAATAAAGGCAAATATTATTTCCCTCAGCGACATCATTTCACCCATTATTTCATCATATTCCTTCTGTTCATAAGTAACCCGCTCCCCGGTTATCACCAGCCTATGTGTATTAATCCCATATGGGGTACACGTAATGAGAGTCGCCAGATCTTTGTCCGGTATAATATGCAGAGAATCCGTTTCATCCGGTTTTATTACATCGATTTCTTTTACCTGATACGCCAGTGTATTCCCTAGAACATGAATAAAAAACAGATCTTCTTTCTCTATTTCATCTAGCCTTGTGAAAAGTTTCGAGTTTGGAAGACCTCTGTGTCCGGTTAATATTGTCCTTGTATTTTTACCTCCCACAGGAAGACTTGATCCTTCCAGATGCCCGACACCTACAGATAGAACTTCTTCACTGATTCCATGATAAATTGGCAGGTTTACGTTGATTTTTGGAATGTCTATACTCCCCATTACACCAGTATCCGATATATTAAGAATATGATTGTAAGACTCTTCGCTTAATAGTTCCGATCCCTGTGCTTCTATCAGCATACTTCCTGACTGATAGAGAATACTGTTGTATTGATTTGCTTCTTCAAAATAATTTCGCGTATCTTCTTCCCGAATACCTTCCACTTCTTTCGTATAGGTAGCGACAGCATCTTTTTGATACTGCCGCTCAACCATACTGCTGATCAGAGGATACGAACACAAGATAAAACCCATAAGAAAAATGAGAAACGACATTATTTTTTTGATGTTTTTCTGTCTTTTCATAAGCTCTCCTGCATTGGATTCCTCTTAACGTAAAGCTTTTTTCTTTTTATTGATCATACCTGCGCTAATCATAAGAACACATCCTGCTCCCAACATAATGATTGTCATGGTGGAACCTGTAATCGGAAGTTTTGATCCAACTTTGTTAATTACAGTCAGATTACCTGTACCTGTCTCAAGATTCGTTTCCAGTTCTGTTTCTTCTTCATTCAAAATTCCGTCTGTAAATTGTTTGATATCTGCGGTAAATGCTAAAGCGGTCAGCGCTTTCCCATTTGCACCGTCGCCTTCTACATAACTGTTCCTGTCATCCGCAAAAGTTGCTGTAATGTCAATTTTAATAGGATCAAGAATTTCACGGTATCCATCCGGTGCATCTGTTTCTTTTAAATAATATGTACCACTGTCGAGACCGATAATGTTAAATACACCTTCTTCATCCGATACTATTTCCACTGCATTTTCAGGAGCATCGCCAGTTACCGAGTCATCATGGATCACAATATATCCCGTCTCTGTTTTCTTTACATACACTTCATCGGTACAGTCCTCATCCAGATATAGGCGAAATTTTGCATTCTCAAGCTTGCTGTCATGATCATTTATTTTTAATCCGTCCAAACGGTAGGTGAAACATACTACAGGACTCCATGGGGTAACACCAGTCTCTCCTTTATCTCCTGTTGTACTGCCATCACCGGTACTGTCTGGATTATTGGAAAATTCAAGCCTTACTTTATTTTCAAATCCTGGTATTCCGGTATCTTCTGCTGCCTTATCATTCAACGTAGCATTATAAGTCAGAATAACGTTCTGACCATAGGTATTATGTCCGTTTTTATCCATATGATCAAAATTTGTATCTACGATTGACTTCAAATCCTCAATTTCCACCCGGAAGGTATCGTCGCCAATATTTTCTGTTAAAGTATATTCACTGGAAGAAAGCGTATATTTATTCTCTCCTTCCGTTATCATAATGTTTACACTGTCCGGATCAAGAGTGAGCGCCTCATCCATTACATCATGCCATGCATAATAATAGCTGTGATATCCATTCATATCCGGAACGTTGGATGTGAACCTGAACGGAACGGTTTGACCAATTTCATAATCTGCCATATCATTCCATCCATCATTGCCAACTCCTTCTCTGTTATCATCTTCTCTGATTGACTTATCAATGCTTGGATAATCAGATTTTATCTTCACTACCGAATCTGGATTTGCTGTATCAACTATACAGAGAGAACTTGCAGAATTATCTCCTGAAGTATTTGTCACTTCGTCAATAATATAATATCCATATTCAAGACCAGAGATGTATATGGAACCATCTTCCCGTACTTCTGTTACCTGAATATTGTCAGCTGCGCTATTTCCCAAGCCGACCAGTTCGTCTCGCAGTTCCTCAATAAAGTATCTAAAATCTGAGTAATATCCATTTTCCTCCTGCTCTGTCTGGGCCCCTTCCACTTTATATTGATTCAAAGACTGGATGTAATCGATTACTTCATATTCCGTAACATCCTCGGGATTTTTTCCCAATTTATCACCAACTACATTCTGTAATGCTTCTTTGCAGGCATTATTAAACGTATAATTGATTGATTCCCCATACTTCGAATTCTCTGCATGAAAAAGCTGATAAATATTAAAAGATTTTCCTACCAGATCCTGACTTGCATTCTTTCCATAGATTGTAATAGCCGCTGTTCCGGTTCCAAGAGACGCTGTTCCACCTGGTGTTGTAACAGATGTTCCATTCTGTGTATTAACTGTATCTGCCATTACAGTTACAGCGGCAGATGCAGGATAAATAACCGAAGCACCTGTCAATGCCAAAGCCATCATACATATCATCATTTTTCTATTTTTCATATAAATACCTCCAACGATAATCATTCATTTTTATATTTTGTGAGAATTAAACCTGATATTACGAAAATAATCCCGGCACAAATCAATACAATCGTCATACAGGATCCTGTCTCAGGAAGTAACAAACCCGTTTTATTGACAACATTTACAAAAATTACTCTGTCTGTTTTCGTGCCGCCCAAGTATATCTCTCTTGCTGCATCCGTATCATTTTCTGTATATTTAATTCCATTGACATAGAAATCAAACACACCCTCCACAGGGGACGATTCTACATAAATCTCAAACAGATTTCCGCTTTCCGGAAGTCTATACCCCTGTGGTGCTTTCGTTTCTTTCAAATAATAGTATTTACCCGGAATCATATTATCCAAAATAAATACACCGTTTTTATCCGTAATTTGTCTATCAATGACAACTGTACATTCTCTATCTGAAAACATTGTAAATTCTGCCCCTTCGATTATGGAGCCTTTATCATTCTTTTTTATTCCATAAAGCGAGTATAATGAAGGTTTATCCTCAACTACCACCTCGATATTTCCTTCATCATTCACAGTAAGTGTAATCTTTCCGTCTGTATCTGTTTCAACGAATTCAGAGTTTATGGTGACTTTATTCTCTGTATTTACTGAAAACCTAATTTCATTTGTATTAACAGCATAACCTTCAGCTGCTGAAACCTCTTTTATCCTGTGTTCTCCCCACTCAAGCCCTTTATATGTCAGTTCACCATTCTCATCGGTGGCTGCAGATTCCACCTCGCCATTTGGTCTTATATGTTCAAAAAAAGCTCCCGGTATTACCTCTTCTGTACCGGACTGAATTTTTTTAAGTTTTATTTTTAAAATATTCTCAGGAATTATTGGAACTGCATAAGAAATGCTATTTTCAGATGTGTTATTCGCATCTATAGGAATGATATATATTTCATCATTCAGAAGATATCCTTCCGGTGCTTTTATCTCCTGAATCACTATGGTACCCAAAGGGATTGCCGGAATCCCTGCAGCTGTAAGGTACAGATCATCGCCACTTACTAAAAAAGAACTGTCATATTGAATCAATCCATTATCATTTGTTTGAAAAATCCACGTTCTTACCGGAGTTTTACCCGTTACTGCAGGATCTTCGTTATCATTCAAAACATCATAATACTTAACGATAAATTCTGCTCCGTTCAAAACAGCAGTACCTTGTGGTAATGTTTTTCCAGTCTCCGCATCTGTTTTTTGCAGAAGAACCGTGACAGGAGCCATCTGCGGAGTATCTGCTACATCAATGGAAACGGAAAGTGAATCCGTTTCACTCAATACTACAGAATATATATTGGTATCCATAATAAAACCTTCCGGTGCTGTTGTTTCTTTTACATCATATTCTCCCAATGCCAGTCCCTCCAGGCTGCCCTTTCCATCGGAATCGGTTATAATTGTTCCCACTTCCGTAGATGTTCCTTTTTCATATACCGTATAAACAGCATCCTTTAATGAATACATGGAATTGTTATCCGTAAATTCCGCTTCCGAAGAAGACTTTTTCAAATAAATACTTCCTGTTTTCGAGACGACTTTTTCTATTGTAGCTGTAACTTTATTTGTCTGACCGGAATAACTTCCTGCTTCATATAAAGTTGATAACTGAAAGCTGGTATCCGATGGATTATATCTCCAGGCACTTAAATATCCGGGAATTTGATTCGTCAGGGAAACAGATACTGTAGCTCCGGTTATCTGTGCTTCCTCATATGCGGCTTTCGGAATCCAGATTTTAAATCCAGACCAGCTTTTCGAATTTTCCCAAACAATCTGTGCTCCATCCACTCCACTTACAGAACTACTGACATATTTGATATACCAGGGTTTTGACTTTGATGTGTAGAGGGTATCTCTGAAATCCTGTGTATACCAGTTATTTGTAATATATCCTGATTGACCATTATAAGTATAGACTGACCATTCACTTTGAGTGGTTGGTGATAGAAAGTATTTATATCCTGTATAATTATTTCCATTGAATCCTTTATAATTAGCGTCATTCAGAGCATCATTGATCAACTGTGCCGTCTTTGCCTTTACATCTGCATAAGTAATATGCGAAAGAATCCAATCCCTGTTTTGTTCATACGAACCCCCCGGAACAAATTCCAAATTCAGTGCATGGATAGCATATTGTGTTACTGCATAATCTTTTTTCCAATCTCCTGTACTATACGGAGAATACGTGCTGGTTTCCCCCCAGTACTGTACCCCATAGGTAAGGCAATATACGATATATTTACTTAAGGATGCTCCTCCATCATATGTGCTGGTTCCCTGTGGATAATTTTTCTTATATTCCAGACAATAAACCATACGCCATTTCGCATTACCGGAAGAATCTATCATATCACCGGAGCCATCATTCACTACATACTTTAAAGATATGTTTGCTTTAGAACCATCAGATTTGACGATATCAGCATAATCTACAATACCTCCTTGCGACATCTGCAAACTGGAAGTTGCTACGGTTCTTGTCTTACTTGGCTTATTTAGATATGAAATGTAATTTTCGTCCACCGTAGGATATTCTGACACATTACTCTCAAAACCTTCCAGTGAATCCATAATTTCCGTCACACTTTCATCCGTTACTATTTCATCAACAGTATCTGCATTAACATAAATAAAGTTTACAAAAGCAGAAAAAGAGAGCAGCAGCAATACCAAAAGCAGAGATCGTACCATTTTGATCTTTTTCATTAATGTTTTATCACTCCTTTCCTCGTACTTTGACATCAACAGTGATAAAGATAAATTCAATTAGGATTTTACTTGGGATTGATTTAGATATTTGAAATGATTCAGGAATTGTTCTGTAAATTACACATTTACCAGTTTATACGAACTGTTTCAGATAAGCTAAAAATTATGCCTGTAAAAAATAGAAATCCAATGCTATGTAAAGCCATCTGTTCTGCATTTTATATTACTTCTCATATATGCACCTCCTTTTCACCGATTATACCTTATTCGGTAGGGATTGTAAACAATATTCGTACCCGTTTATCTTCTATTTTCTCCCTGATTTCGATGTTTTACACCAATAAACTTTAGATTCCGCAAGGTTTTATATTACAGGACTTTTTTGTGATAAAGAAAGCATCTCCTACATCATACAAATTATTTTATATGATATAGGAGATGCTGCTAACATGCCTGTTTTCACAGACACTATACATAATTCTTTTACTGAAGCTTATAGGAATGCATATAATCGCAAGGCTCTGAGTAAATAATATGCTGTGCACCCAGATATTTCTTTATTTCCAGATCAGCGAGTCCCTTACCTACCCGGTACCATGTTGGCATATCTTCCCATTTTGGTTCTTTAAATTCAACAGTTCCGCTGCAGAACTTCATCTGAGGTTTCTGAATCTCCCACTTATAATCCGCCGGTTTTTCCCATTTCTTTGGATTAAATACCGGATAAGAAATCTCTGCCTTTGTAACATCATCAATCATAGGAACATATCTGTAATTGATTTTACCCTGGCTCTGTGCTGCAAGCTTCATCATTCTTTGTGCATCCGGTGCTTCTGTGTTGACATCAATCTGCAGTTTCATAAATTCAAATCCCCAACTGGAAGCTTTCGCAGTATATTTTCCTTCATAATGGGAGAACTTTGGCATATCCGCATAAATCTTGCTGTATCCGATACCTTCACGGCCTGCTACGATCGGATCTGCATGATTCTCAAACATAACAAGAACCAGATCACCATCTACCTGATGCTCTTTTCCTTCAAAATGAACCGGTGTGGAAATATTAATCAATGTATAGGAATGACCTGCCAGCCAGCCAATATCTTTAAATTCACACGCCTGTACGCTAATCACCGGTTCATATGTCAATTTTTGTTTCCTTTAATCTTACTGATTTTTTGCCCGTTCATCCCAGAACTTGCAGTCATCTCTTCCGATCACAGAAGAAGTAAATGCAGTCCCATCATTCTGCTTATAATGCTTCGTTGCACGGAAAACGTATTTTGCTCCCACATATACGATCGGTACATTAAAATACACAATCAGAATATTACCAAGATCTGAGAACGCCCATAGATTTCCAAGTTCCAGACCAGCAATATTACACAAAATACCAAATGCAGCTACAAAAAGAGCTACGATACGAACACCATTGATGAATTTTTTCCCTTTACTGATACGGTTTGCAGCAATCTCTGAAAAGCTGATCATACCAAGAAGACAAGTGTAAGCAAACATACCGAAACACAGCGTAATCAAAAATGTAACGATAGCATTGGCTGCTGTCCCCGGGGTCAATGTC
>JBJFCH010000127.1:0-12386 GCA_051888835.1 Oliverpabstia sp.
GTGAGTCACTGAACCTGTCCCCGAGCCAATGTGTTCGAGCCAATGGGCGCTGGTCGTGGCAAAAGAAACGTCCCTACCTAACAAAAAGTTCCCGCAAATACTGCCCCTCCGGCCGATCTGCCACCAGCCGCATAAACTCCCGGACTTTTTCCACATCGATTCTTTCTTCCTTTGACTTCAGGTGCACATAAAGGGCACCAATTAGATTTGAATCATTGAAAAACCTGCATGTGGTTACTTCTGGAATCGGCATGGTATACGGGAACACATCTCCCAGTTTACGAAGTTCTTCCCTGATCAATTCCAAAAGTATAGGCTGCACTGATATTCCTCCTCCAATGGCAATCTTCTCAGGATCGATCAAGAACTGATAATTGCTGATCTGAACTGCGAGTCCTCTACAATAAGTTCTCAAACATTCCACAGCTTCCGCGTCTCCCTGATTGACCATAGAAAAAATCTTTTCTCCATTCAGTTCTTCTTCAGAAATACCTTTCTTTTTTGCTACAAGCCTGATCAATCCGGGAACTCCCGCCTGTTCGGCAAGGAGCTGCGAACGGTCTTGATAGTTTTTCCCATCCGTGAAAATATAACTGAACTCACCTGCCATAAAATGAACGCCTTTAAGAACCTTTTTATCCACAATGACAGCTCCTCCGACGGCTGTTCCCAGAATGAGTGCAATCGAATTTTGGCAGTCCGCAAGACTTCCCTTCCAAACTTCAGCTAAAGCTGCACACTTGGCATCATTTTCAACGGTTACCGGAACTTTGCATCTGTTTTGAAGTATCTCAACAATATTTATTTTGTTGATAAAAAACAGGGAACCTCCGTTATACATAAAACCGGTATTGCTGTCTATCATCCCCGGTGATGAAATTGCAATGCCTTCTATTACATACTCATCAGCAAATTTGTCATAGATTCCTACTATAGAATCGACAAATCGTTCTAAGGATTCCTTTTCTGTAGGAATTTTATCTTTTTGTATAAAGTTGCTGTCTTCATCCATAATTGCATATTTTATAAATGTTCCGCCTATATCAATTACCAAATACATAATCTTACCTCTCGTGTAATGATGCACCATTAGATCGAATGACATCCTGATACCAGTAGAAACTTTTCTTTTTGTACCGGTTCAGAGTTCCACTTCCATCGTCATTTCTATCCACATAAATAAAACCATATCTTTTTTTCAGTTCAGCAGTAGATGCACTAACCAGGTCGATACATCCCCAGGAGGTATACCCCATAACCTCTACACCATCCTCAATGGCCTGCTCTACCTGTAACAAATGACTTTTCAGATAGTCAATTCGATATTCATCATTTACTGTCGGAACACCATCATCACCGATAATCAACTCATCGATTGCTCCAAGACCATTTTCCACAATAAATAATGGTTTCTGATATTTATCATAGAATTGATTTAAAATATATCTTAAGCCCTGAGGATCAATCTGCCATCCCCACTGGGACGATTTTAAATATGGATTGGGAACCCCACCAAGCAGATTACCCTCTCCCCTTACATTTTTCTCCGGATTTGCTGTTGCACAAACAGACACATAATAACTGAACGATATGAAATCTACTGTATTTTTCAGGATTTCCTCATCTTCCTTCGTTATTTCTATCTGAATATTGTTTTCACGCATATAACGCTTCATGTATCCCGGATATCTGCCGCGAACATGGATTTCTGTAAACATATCATGCTTGTGTTCTTCTTCCATAGCTGCAATGATATCATCCGGATTCGGTGAAAGTGGATATACGGGCATCGACAAAATCATACATCCGATCTTAAATTCAGGATTGATTTCATGCCCTATTTTGGTCGCCAGCGCAGATGCGACCAACTCATTATGAATTGCCTGATAAAGTTCTGATTGGGAGAGCTCTTCGGCAGGAGTGTTAATTCCTCCACTCATAAATGGAGAATTTAAAATAGAATTAATCTCATTAAATGTAAGCCAGTATTTCACTTTGTCCTGATATCTTGTAAAAACCGTTCTTACATAATGTTCATAGAAACCGATCAACTCCCGGTTTTTCCATCCATCGTAATGCTCAGCCAAATAAAGAGGTGTCTCATAATGAGACAATGTAACAAGTGGCTCCATTCCATATTTGATGCATTCGTCAAAAACCTGATCGTAAAACTCTAATCCGGCCTCATTGGGAGTGAGTTCATCACCATGCGGGAAAATCCGGCTCCATGCGATGGACAATCTGAAAACTTTAAATCCCATTTCGGCAAATAGTTTAATATCTTCCTTATATCTGTGATAAAAATCAATCGCAACAAGTTTCTTATTATCCTCTGTTGGCTTTGCTGTTCTTGCACCCTTGATACCACGTGGAAGCACATCCTGAATGGAAAGCCCCTTACCATCTTCATTATATGCACCCTCACACTGATTGGCTGCCACAGCTCCACCCCATAAAAAATTCTTTGGAAACATCTCTTCTACCTCATATTTTCTGGATTATAGATTACATTTGCAAATTTCCCGTCCATTCTTTCCATCTGCTCATTACATGCTTTGGCAATCAAGCCTTTATGTCCCATAAATTCAAAGGGAATATTATCCGCATTTCCACCAAAAACATCCTCACAGACTTCAACCATTTGTGCCAATGTATCCGGTGCTCCCTCAATGATATGGTGCATCAGGAAAACTCTGTCGTAGGAACCATCTGTCTTTTCTTTTAGCCGACGTATACCGTCTAAATAGTGTTCTAAAGAGTCACAAATTTCATCAAACAAAAATGTTGCATTGTTGCAGGCATCTCCCAGAATCAATATTCTTTCTTCTTTTATCAGAAACACCATACATCCCTTCGTATGACCGGGAGCAGCCAGTGTCTGAACGGTCAAGCCACCTAATTCAAATTCCATTTCGTCTTTTAATTCCTTAAATGGAAAGTCGGGTTTTCCTTCTGCAAACTGTTCATCCTTATAATTCTTTGCTTCCGGTCCATATACCGCCATTGCATATCCTCTTCTATCCTCGATTTCAAGCTGAGTTTTATAAAAATCGATATCTGCAAAATTCATATAGACGTCTGAAAATCCTTCGAACTCTGCGACCCCCGCCGCATGATCCACATGTCCATGAGATATTAAAACCGTAAGTTTCTTTCCCTTTATCAATCTTTCAACATATTCTCTGTATCCTTTCAGGCCGATACAGGTATCAATTAATACAGCCTCTTTTTCTCCCTGAATCAGATACATGATCTCGTGAGAAAGACTTCTGATTGCTGTAATATGTTCATTTATTTTTTCTGCTTTATAATAATCTATATACATACCTGTTTTCCTCTGTTTATTACTCATTCACTTCATAAATTGCAGTTAATTCTTCAGTCAGGGAATCGATCATTTCCCTGGAAAATCCCATATAAAAAAGATTTTCCAATGTCGACAGACTTTCGTACAGATAATCCTGATTGCCTGTTCCCAGAAACCATTGTAAGAGTGGAGAAACCCGCTCAATAACTTCCATTGCCTTCGGATCCTGAAGCATTTCTTTAAAGAGTGTTTTTCTGGTATAACGGCTTCTCAAATCTTCTGTAGGAACATAAGTAAACTCATAAATACCTGCTGACAATTCTCCAATTTCGGATTCCGGATAGAATGGCAGTCCTACAAGGGCAGTAGCTCCAAATGGAATTTCAAGCTCCACATGAACTCTTCCGTCTTTTAGAATTTCCCACTCTACTCTATACACACCAAATGCGGATTTGTACTTCATCTTCATATGATGAAGCTTCTGATTTACCAGCGGTGCAATCTGTGCTTTCCGAAATCCCGGCTCAACAGCCTTTAGACCTGCAACATTTTTGTATAGAAATTCAATCACTGCACCAAAGGCATAGTGGTTTAGCGAATTCATCATCGTACCGCTAAGCTTTCCATCATCTAATACAGAATTCCATCTTTCCCAGATCGTTGTAGCTCCTAAGTCAACACAATGTAACCATCCGGGATATCCCTCCTGTAACAGGAAATAAAAGGCTTCTTCCACAAGACCATTGTCGGCCAAAACTTTGCACATGATCGGAGCACCTACAAATCCACCCTTCAGCTTATAGCAGTCTTTGTATAATCTTGTCTTGATCCCTTCGATTACGCGCTCTTTATCAGGATAGATTCCAAAGTATAAAGCCACAAGATATCCTGTCTGTGTATCAATCGCAAGACGTCCCGATTTTGTGTAGTATTCGTCCAGAATTGCCGAATAAATTTTTTCATACAGAGCATCATAACGCTTCACATCCTCATTTTTCCCAAGAACTCTGGCAGCATCCGCTGTCTTCTTTACGGATGCTGCATAATAGCAGGATGCAATAAAGTAGGTATCTGTACCACCTTCATTGCTCTGCTCCGTTCGTCCGTCAAGTGCCAGCCAGTCACCCAACTGATTCTCAAAGTTGAACAGATAATTATGGCCTCTTTTTTCGTCTTCTCTGTCAATTTTGTCAACCCAGTCAGACATCATTGGATAATAATCTTCCAATGCTTTTTCATCACCAAAATGTTCAAATAAAACCATTGGCATGAATGTAGCAATATCTCCCCAAACACATGAGAAAATTGCTGCGTCCTTATCCCAAACGGGAATTACCCCCGGAACGATTCCATCCAGTTCCACCTGCTCCCGTCTTAAGTCATGTAAAAATTTATTAAAAAACGCAGCTGTATTCATATTATAAGATGCAGTACCTGAAAACACCTGCGCATCTCCGCTCCAACCAAGTCTTTCATCTCTCTGAGGACAATCCGTTGGAAAATCAACCGAGTTGGATTTTTGTCCCCATTTTGCATTTAGAAAGAGCCTGTTGACCTTCTTATGTCCTGTTTCAATAAACCCAGTCTCTTCCATATCTGCATAAACAGCTTTCCCTATAAAATCTTCCGGACATATTTCAGAATAAAAACCTGTAACCCTCACATATCGAAATCCAAAATATGTAAAATGGGGCTTGATCCATTCATCCCTGCCATCAGATACATAGACAAACTGTGATGCGGCAGACCGATAGTTTTCATTATAAAAATTCCCATCCTGAAGAATTTCACCAAAATCAAGAACGACCTTTTCTCCATCCACCAGCTTTTTCGTGCTAAAGCAGACATATCCCGCAAAATTCTGTCCAAAATCAAGAACTGTTTCTCCCGTGGGAGTTTTAATGATTTTCTGTACAGTCATGGTTTCTTTTTCCGTCGTAGCAATGCTGTATCTTGGGACAAGCGTCCCTTCAATTTCTCCAAAAACCGGTTCTTTTAAAGGATTTTCACGATCTGCAAACAGTTTTCTATTTACCCATTCTCCATTATAAATGTCACTAAGCTCAATATCAGAGCCCTGATATCTCCAGGTGTCATCCGTTCCGATGGTTTCCGTCGTGCCATCTTTATAGGTAATGCAAAGATCTGCCAATAACATAAACTCGGAACCAAAGTTCTCATTCTTATGTGCTAATCCAAAATATCCTTTGTACCATCCATTTCCCAGATCCACCTTAATTACATTATTGTTTTGGCTTAATAAGGATGTTACATCATAAGTCTGATACTGAACCTCATAATGATAATTGCTGTAATAAGGAGTGAGAACTTCCTCTGTCACAGGCTTTTCATTGATATAAGCACTATAAAGCCCCAGACCTGAGATATACAATCGAGCAGATTCAATCTCTTTTGAAATTATCACATTTTTCATAAACTCAGGATGGAACCGGTCCTCTCCGGACGGCTTGATCCATTTTCCGACAAATGGATTATCTTTCTTTGAAGTCTCAAAAAATACAACTTCATCAGATATCGCTTCGTCTCCATTATCAGCCTTTACAAATACTCTGACATAATATCTGGTACAGGCTTCCGTCTCAAAAGTCACATCCGTTGCTGCCGAAGATAACTGTTCTCCCTCTACTGTTTTTACAATCTCTGTGAAATTCACATTTTTTGAAATTTCTACTCTTGAAAACACGCTGTTTTTCCCCTTGGTTTCCGTAACCAGATAGGAAACAACAATTCTATCAAACCCATATCCAATCGGATTTTTGATTCCATTTATTTTAACATCTGATATTTTCATAGATAAGCCTCCGTGAGAATTGAGGGAATTGCTGATGCAATTCCCTCTAAAATTGTGATTAATTATTTATTATTTTCTTCAACCTCTTCCATCATCTTTGGAAGTTTCTTTTCGAGATCAAAGAATACAACTAAAAGTACCAATACAATCAGGCTTAAGATTGCCGGAAGCCAACTGTATGTAAACTTGATTGCTTCAATGACTGATTCCGGCTGGGCAATTCCCTGGGCATCAAGCATTGGATCAAATCCGGCTCCTGACATAAACCATCCAAATACTGCGGTACCAAGTCCCAAACCGATCTTCTGAGCTGCTGAAATTGCTGCATTTCCCATACCAATCGGATCAATTCCATGTTTAAGACGGCTGTATGTAATGGTGTCAGCAACAATACCCATTGCCATTCCGCCACTCATACCGAGGCCGATACCTTTCATAATATTGAAAAGGCAAACGGTAACCATATTATTCGCAAACAATCCAAACCCAACAAAACCAAAAGTAAGCAGACCCATACCAATCTTATAGATATTACTCTTACCAAACTTTTTCATAAAGAATGGTGTAACGAACATAATTGCAAACTGCGCAATGGAAATGGAGTTGCTCATAATTGGATAGAAGCTCATATCTGACAATACATACTGGCTATAGTATACATTTCCTACTGCATACATAATAATTGCAAAGAAAACAACCAGATTTGCGATGAAAATGATAATCCAGTATTTATTGGTAAGAAGTGACTTCAATGATTCAATCGGGTGAGCACCGGCATCCATCTTCTTCTCTTCCTCAGTTTTATCCTCATCCTTTACTCTTTCCTTTGTAAATACTACACAGATCAGCGAGAAAACAACCATTGCAAAACAGATTATTCCAATCGTACATGAAAATGCTTTTTGTGTATAAATGGTTTCTGCTTCACCAGCAAAATATGTAAGTAACGCAATAAATACAGAGTTGATAATAACATTCGCAGCTGTCTGGAAAATCTGCTGGATATTTCCAAGCTGTCCTCTCTCATACGGATTCTTTGTCATCAAAGAAATCATTGAATAGTAAGGAACAAGCATGGATGTATAGAATACTGCATTTACTAAATTGTAGAAAATGAAAACATATACATATTTTGCAAACTCAGGCAAATTTGCCGGTACATAGAAAAGCAGCATCGTCGAGATGGCAAATGGTATACACATTCTGATAAGCCATACCCTGGCCTTTCCATACTTGGATTTTGTACGGTCAACCAAGTTACCTACGATGACATCTGAAACACCATCAAATACTTTAGAAACTGCAATAATCGTTGCAATAATACCAGCATCAAGAAATGCTGCATTTGTGAAGTAGATTGTGAGGAAGGACCCGATAATTGCATTAATTGCATTCATACCAAGCTGTCCTGCACCAAAACCAAGACGTTCTCCCCATCCTAATGGTTTATTAGGATCATTGTGCTTTGTCGCTAAACTGTTCATAATATTAATCTCCTTTTTTACTCCGGCTTTCATAGCCTTCTACTTTCTGTGACAAGTATAATCTACCAGAAACCCTTCTATTTGGATGTTCATATTTTGCTGTTTTTATTCCGATTTTGCACAATCTTCTAAGATTAAATTTTGTTCTAAGTATAAGTTTTGAACTCCTTTGGCTTAAACTTATTACGATACTCTTTTGGAGTCATCCCCTTAACCTTTTTAAACACCTTTCCAAGATAACTCTGATTTGGAAAATGAACATATTCGGCAATATAAGAAATAGACTCTTCTGAATAAATCAGCAGATTGGCAGCACGCTCTACCCTTACCCTGACAACATAATCCGCAAAGCTCTCCCCCGTTTCACGTTTAAAAAGACGGGATAAGTAGGTCGTTGTGACTCCCAGCCTGTCCGCCACATCCTCCAGGTAAATTTTCTCCTTATAATGCTGTTGAACATACTCCATAACCCCATCCACATAAGTCACTCTTTTGCTTGCCTTTACCTTCGCCACTTCAGTTGTCAGTTGTTCTACCGCTCTGTTTCTGCATACAATTAATTCCGTGATCGTTTTACAATGATTTGATTTTTGAATATAAAAATCACTGATCTGGTACGCTTTTGACGGAGACAGACCGCCTTCAATCGCAGCTCGTGTAGTCAGTGTAATCGCAACCACCACAAGATTATGCCAATGGGTCACTTCATTATCGGAAAGCCTGCCTGTTTCGATATCCAATCCCATATTTTTGCTGAGTGCCGCCTCTACCTGCCCTTCTCTCACACAGTCAAGGAGTTCCCGCTCCTTTTGATAGGTATGGTGATATTCTTCTTCCATATCAAGTCTCATATCAAAAATGATTTCTTCCTCTGAAATCTGATTCCTTTCCAACTGCCTGTCCATATGATTTCCACTCATTAATTCCTCTTCTGAAAAATCATGACCATTAAAAAGCGAGCAGACCAATGAAATAATCATTAACGATTTTGATAAGCCTAACACGGGAAAATCCTGTTCTTCCTTAATCTTAATTCCATGTGCCATATAATACTGATGTATTTCCACTTTATTCAAACTATGGATGCAAAAAGGGCCACAGAAAAGGATTTCATCCATGCCTTTTATAGCTGCAAATAAAATATTTCTTTTATCCTGTATGATTTTTGGGAGCGCATCCTCTTGATTTATCGCCAACAGTTCTGTCCGTAAGGATTCTGATAAATAAAGGGGATTATTGCCTGCATATTCCCGAATTATTTCTATATTTTGATTTTTCATAAGATACATATCGAGCTTCGATAATTTTGAAATTTTGATTAGAATATCTCTTGTCTTTTGTTCCATATCCTCAACTCCAATCATGCATTATGTTTCACATATTCATTATAAACAAAATTACCAGAAAATTGCAAAAAACGTTTGGAAAACTAAATCCAAACGTTTTTTCTTAAAGGCCTTTTACAGTACTTCCTTAAACATCTAATGCTGCATGATATCCCTGGTAAACAGCATTTGTAATCGTAGATACCTTTGCCGCATCCCCGATCACTCTCACATATGGGGCCGCGTCCATAAGTTCCTCTGTTACCTCCGTACGGGAACGCTGTCCCAACGCACAAATCACCGTACTTCCCGGGACTAATATCTCCTGCCCTTCTTTGTCCTCACAGAGAATTCCTTCATCCGTAACCCTCATGCCTTTATATCCAGTGTGTACAACCGCATACTTCTCTATCTCTTTTAACAGTAGAGGGCGATGGCGCACATTTGCGTCAGGCGCAAGCGCATCTCTCATTTCAACCAGATGTACCGTCTTTCCTTCCATCCCCAGATGAATCGCACACTCACATCCCGCAAGCCCGCCGCCAAATACGACCACATGATCACTTACTTTTTCCTTTTCCATATAATAGTTATTCACAACCACCACGTTCTCTCCGTCGAGACCTGGAATGGGTGGAATCAACGGTTTAGACCCGACAGCAAGAATCAAGGCGTCCGGTTTTTCTTTCTCTGCATACTCTTTCGTCACTTCCGTATTCAGACGAATCTGCACACCGGCTTTCTCTGCCAGAAGCTTATACGTGCCTGCCAGTTCATACATCTCATGTTTAAAAGGCAGCGCCTGCTCACTTTTTAGAATTCCTCCCACTTCAGATTCTTTCTCACACAGAATAACCTGATGTCCTCTTCTCGCAGCCGTATAAGCAGCATACAATCCTCCCGGACCGCCACCCGCAACAAGAACTTTCCTTTTTACCGTAGCCGGCAGGATCTCGTCCCCTTCCATCTCACGTCCAATCAGTGGATTTACCGTGCATCTTCGGGTAGATGTTGCTGCACGTTCCGCCATACAGGTAAAACAGCGCAGACATTTTACAATTTCTTCCTCACGGTTTTCTACAACCTTTCTCGGCAGATACGGATCCGCCAGAAGTGCTCGCGCCATGTAGACAACATCCGCTTTGCCTCTTGCAATGATTTCTTCCATCTGAGCCGGATCGTTCAATCCTCCAATGGTTGCTACCGGCACTGACACATGCTTTTTAATCTCCGCTGCCAGATATACGTTACATCCGTGTTCTTTGAACATAGACGGATGGGTATCTCCAAATCCTCTCTGATATGTTCCAGCCGACACATGTAAGAGATCGATATACGGCTCGATCTGCTGCGCAATCCGGCATCCCTCATCCAGATCATATCCTCCCTCGAACAATTCCGATCCACTCATACGGAATTCAATCGGGAAAAAAGGTCCTACTGCTTCACGAACTGCCTTTAACACTTCCACCGCCAACCTGCAGCGGTTCTCCAGCGCCCCTCCGTACTCATCTGTTCTCTTGTTAAAATATGGGGACAGAAACTGATTGATCAGCCATCCATGTCCGCCATGAATCATCAGCATCTCAAATCCGGCGCGCTTTACCAGACCTGCGACTTCTTTGTAGGAAGCCACGATCTCATCTATCATCTCTTTAGTAAGTGCTTTCACTTCTATGCCATCTGGTCTTGTTGTATCAGAAGGTCCCCATTGATTCATCGATCTCTGTTTTGACTTATCTGTCATATAAGTTCCCGCATACATACCGGAATGAGACAATTCGATGCTCGGAATTGCTCCATGACGACGAATTGCATCTGCTGTATAGGTCGCAGATGACAGCGAATTTAAAATAGCAGTATCCAGATGGTACGCATGGGATGCGTCTGTCTTTGGATGTACCATCAGTTCACTGACTGTAACCGCCCCCGCACCACCTTTGGCGCGCAATTCATAAAAAGCGGTGGATTTCGGCCCTATACATCCATCATTGGTAATATCAGTTCCACCCATAGGCGCTGAAAACATTCTGTTGCGGAAAGTCACCCTTCCCAAAGTAATCGGTTTGCTTAAATTTGGATATTTTCGTTCCATATCATTTACGTCCCTTTCTGGCAAATAATAAAATCTCTATCATCTCATCTTTCTTCTTACGTAAAAAACAAGAGCTCTCTTTGTGTTTATAAGTTAACACTTGAAAGCTCTTGTTTATATCTTTATTTTGCACTATTTGTTCTTATTATGATCAGATTTTAACTTACATAGATAATTAACTTGACTGAGAGCATCAGATCTTCTGCATCTGAGTACCTTTCTGAGTTCATTATACACTGGAGGATAAGCGAAATCAAGTCCCCTATATGCAACAAAAAAAATCAAGAGCCTAAAACCCTTGATTTTCCAACAAAAAATCGGAGTGACAAGATTTGAACTTGCGACCTCTACGTCCCGAACGTAGCGCTCTACCAAGCTGAGCCACACTCCGATGTGTTTCGGATATTCTTTAAAGAACATCCGGTTTCCTTATTCAGTTAAGGAGCTACGGATAGAGGACTCGAACCTCTACTAACAGAGTCAGAGTCTGCTGTGCTGCCATTACACCAATCCGCATTATCTGGTGTTTGTTAGCCGCTCTCATCAGCGAACAATGTTATTATACCAGAACTTTCATGAAATGCAACCCCTTTTTTTATTTTTTTTAAAGAAAGTTTTCTTGTATTTTTTCTTTCTTTTTTCAGACATTTCACATCTGCTTTTTTCTGTACCTGCTCAGCATTCCAAGGGCCAGGATCAGACATACTGTTTCTGCCAAAAGCGGTGACCACCAGATTCCTTCTCCGCCGAATGCAGCCGTCAGAATCACCAGACTTCCCACCAACGCAACAAGGCTTCTCGTCAATGATATTGCCGCTGCAAATCCTGCCTTTTCGATCGATGTAAAATACCCGCCAATCACTACATTATATCCTGCCAGCAGAAAGGACAGAATAAAAATGCGAAATACACGCACAGTATACGCTATAAGCTGCGGATTGTCATTTTCCAGAAATACTCTTACAATTCCTTCCGCTCCCAGATAACAGCCTGACGTTGCTACAACCGAAAATACCATAGCCGCCACAATCCCATATTTCAGCAACTTCTGATACTTTTTCCGCTCCCCTTTACCATAATAATAGCTGATCAGCGGCTGTGTTCCCTGAGCGATTCCGGTCATTGACATCACCACAATCGTATTCACGTAGGAAATGATCGTATAACTTACCAAGGCTTCTTCTCCTATAAATGCCAGTATGGCCTGGTTAAAGAAGAAGATGATCATTCCACCCGAAAACTCCGTAATACCGGACGAGAACCCATTCTGTATCTGGCGCCATATTACCGCAAAGCTGAACCGGAATCCGGCAAATCGGATTGTCCCTTTGGGCCCGAGGAAATGCTTTAGATACAGCACAAT
>JBJFCH010000128.1:0-12221 GCA_051888835.1 Oliverpabstia sp.
CTTATAGATGCCTCCATCTGCTCTTCATTTTTTTGAATAAGGATTTCCCTGCATCCCTGCTGTATCTCTTCCTGCCAACTAGTCTTTTCCCTGATAAAATCTCCCACATAGGGATTCAGCCAGGATGTCACACCAATTACAATAATAAAAAATACCATGGATATAGCAGTCCTTACCATTCCTTTGCGAAATCCCTGAATAGCAAATACTGTCAGAACGATCAGCAATATCCAAAACAGCCAGTTCATGTCTCATACTCCTGTCTATTCCGGTCTGTTTTCACAGTCGGATTTTTTGTTTATTTCAGTTTTATCGTTTCCACTCCGCCATCCAGAACCGCCATATATCTGTTTCTGGCGACCTTAAAGAAGCTCCGAAGATTCCCTTCTTTCATAGCTCCCTGATATCTGCATACCCCTTTTGTTGTGTAAACAGCAAACTCATTATTATTATAAAGTAAAATCTGGTCTTTACTAATTGTCATATGATCGAAAGCTATATCAACTCCTGTACTGCATTCCAATTCTCCACGTTTATTATAAATATCCATCCGATAATCAGACGATTTCCCCGTCTCTCTGAATACTATACCTATGTAAGAATCATCATTGCATACAGCCAGGATTTCCTCCTCCACTTTTACCGTTTTCACTTCTTCCGGTATCTGTTTCCCCTGATAAATTTCAAATCCGTCATCTCTAAATGCAACTGCACGGGAATTTCCCAAATATTCCACGTCCGGTACCAGTGTCCCCGCATAAGTATAACCACTCACCATATTGTCCATCTGATTCTGACCTGTATTGCCAAAATTATAAAATGCCACATAACTTGCCGGTTTGTTATTCTCAACTTTCAGATATGATACACACAGAAGAAGACCATCATCAGAGATTGCCAAATCCACAGGATAACCAGGACTGTCTACTCGGGTTTTTCCCGTAACGATTTCTTCCCCATCCACATCATACAGGTTGATCCAGGTTGTCTCTCCATCTTCCAAAACGGCCGCCACCACTCCCTGGCCGGCAACTTTTGCTTTTAAAACAGGCATACTGGTCTGTATACTGCCTTTTTTTCCAGACATATTAAAAACGCTCATAGTTGTTCCGTTCTTACCATACACTACGCAATATTCTCCACAGATATCTACCATCGGATTATCAATCGTCTGTGGCTCATTCCACAGAACTTCGCCCTGTCTGCTCAGGAGGGAAACCTCATCCCCGCCATACTTCAATATATTATCGCCAAATTCTATATAATTTGTGGAAATGGTATCCTCCTGAACAGTTTCTGTCACCACTTTATAACCGGAATACGTCCAATGATCCATCAGGTATTTTCCCCCTACAATCAGAAGTACACATCCGATCATAATACCTGTCGTCAGCAGAATTGCCTTTTTTCCCCTTACCGCTTTCATCTTCTGTTTGATTTTCATATATTCCCCTTATCTGTTAATCCTTTCTAAAATCCGGAACATTTACCGCTCCATCCTTATACCCATCTTACTCTGTATATCATAGCACATTGTCCAATACTCGGCAATTCCAATTCCTAAGCACCGTCGCAACAAACAGCAACAAATTCCGTACTCAATATTACATCCACTTCTACTCAGGAAGCATAAGTTTCTGACCTGCATATATGATGTCCTCCGGCGAAATACCATTGAGACGACAGATTTCTTCCACCTTCGCTATTGTTCCATAATACTTTTTACTGATGCTGGTAAGGGTATCACCTTTTTGTATAATATATTCCTCTCCTCCTGCTGCCTGTCCCTCCGTCATCATCGCTGCCGATGTATCTGTCTCAGATGAAGATTGTTCTTCTGTCATCTGCGCCTGCTCATTTTCTCCGACCAAATTTTGATCTGCTGTATCACTTTGGACATTCTCCCGATTCACATCCTGCCCTCCTGTAATATCTGTCCCCGTTTCTGTCTGTGCATCTTCTGTATTGTTTTCTTCTGTATTCCGCTGCGGATTCATATCCTGCATAGAAATCAAAGGTTCATCATTTATTTCCGTTGTTTCTGCCGCCTGCGCGCTTGCGTTGGCTTCTTTTGTAACTTCTTCCTGTTGTTCCACTCCCTGACCGGTCTCTAAAATTCCCAGTGTCTCACTCATATTCTGATAACTGTTAAAAAAAGTAATCCCCAGAGCAAGGGCAGCGGCAACTGTACATCCTCCCAAAGTCCATGCCATACGACTATTTCTCTGATTTTCTTTACCAACTACAACTTTCTCAGTTTCTCGATCTGTCGTTTTATTTGTTTTTCTGTTTTTGGAATTATCCTTCTTTTCATGATTCTGCTTAACTGCTTTTCTGAAGTCCAGCACTGCCCGATCCGGTACTTTTTCTGTCTCCTCAATAGATTTATTTTGGCTCATTTCTATCATATAAGCCTGCATGGGTTCATTTTTCTCGTAATATATATAATACCCAGGCTGCCGATTCAATTGATTATTCTCATAAATAAAGAATGCTTCTTCCCACTCACCTGGCTCAGCCACAAAAAGCACCTTGTCATTTCCCGCAAAATGATTCAGATGGGTCTTCAAAAGTACCTCATTGATCTGCATATTAAATCCCGGCAAGCTTACAAACCATCCCACAATTTCCTGCTGAGGAAAATACTTTCTGCTGTCTTCATAAACCTGACCCCAGACCTTATCACTGAACACGATATGTTCCGGTGACACTTCCATGTTCTGAATCTGCAGCGCGCTCTTAATAAATAAATAGGCACTTCCCTCTGCCCAGTGATACTGACCCAGAAGTATAGCCGCTTTTCCTCCCTCCTCCGGTATACGGGATATTTTTTTCAAAAAAGTATAGGCGTAATCTTCGATATAGATTTTCTGTTGTCCTTTAATCTCTCCTATTTGTCTGATGTTATTGGGAATACGGAAAAATTTTTCATTCCCTTCGGCCTGTTTCTGATCCTCTTTATAGATAATCTCTATCATATCATTCACCCCTTTTGGACATCAGCATACCATGGTTTTTCCGCAGATTTTATCAGATTATGAAAGTCATCACGCTTTTTTTGGCGACAAATTTTCCCTGAATTTCCTGAATATTCCAGGTAAAGAATGGGTAAAATAAACATAGGAATAATAAGAAAGGATGAGCATCCCATGACCTTAAAACGTTCGGTATTCTATATAGATGAGAAAAAAGAGACGGCCAGCAGCGAGCTCGCACATATATTAGGAAAATGCATTGGAAAAGTAGATCGTCCATGGGACGAAATTGTCTTTGTATGTATCGGAAGTGACCGAATCACCGGAGATAGTCTTGGGCCTTTGGTCGGTCACCAACTTTCCAGATATCACTGGAAAAATATCTATGTATACGGCACACTGGATGAGCCTGTTCATGCACTGAATCTTGAAAACACCCTGAAACACATAAAAGAAAGACATCCTTCTGCGCTTTATATCGCAGTGGATGCCTCTCTTGGTTCTCAAAAACATGTAGGTTTTATATCTGTAGGCACAGGTTCCATCTGCCCCGGTGCCGGTGTTCATAAATCTCTGCCTCCTGTAGGCGATATTTTTATCACTGGTATTCTGAATGTATCCGGTACTCTCGAACATTTTCTTCTTCAGACCACCCGATTGTCCTCGGTAGTTCAGATGGCCGAAATCATCACAGCAGGAATTGAAGAAACCTTCGCATATCCTTACGAAAAGCGACGTCTTCTTCCGGACACATGGTTCCAGCCCGAGGAATGCGGTCGGCGCCTTTGCTGGGCAAATGATACCGGTTTTGCTGCGTTATCCATCGAATCCAGCTCTGGAATCATATCCTGAATAGCATCTGCCCTGGGGATTCTGGCAAATACCTGCTTCATAAGCCACGCAGCCGGACGTCCCCAGAATCTATTCTTTAAAACATGGGAATAGTGTTCCGCAATCTCTCTTGAACCGCAGTATTTATCCGTGAGACAGATTACATAAGTCTCCGGATAACGGGGCGGAATCACAGACACCGGCCACATATGCTTTGTTATTACTTCTTTTTCTATTTTGTTCAGCTTAAAATATTTTTTCGCATTCAGATATGCCGCAACCGGGTGTGTGATAGCATGAAGGCGATCACCTGTCAGCCTTCTGTGCTTCCGCCAGTCATATAAAAACAGATCATGGAGCATACCTCCTCTGGCAGCTGACCTGGCATCCAGGCCCAAATATCTGCAGATACGAAAATTATTATAAGCAACATTAAGACAATGTTCATAACAGTCCGTCTCACAGTGCTGATAATAATCTTTCATCTGCAGCACAACCGGATGTGTGACAATATCCTTTATACACTCGTAAAATTCCAGATTCAGTTGCGCTGTCTCACGCCTTTTTTTTCGTACGTCCGCCGGCGATATTCTGGGCCGCGGAACCGGTAACACTGTCATGCCAGATATTCCTTTACCTGCTCGTATACGCCCTGTCCATCCAGTTTGTATAATTTCAGCAGATCCCATGCAGGACCGGATTCACCAAATACATCCTGAATACCGATCTTCCGTACCGGTGTCGGTGCTTTTGCAGCCAGTGCATCACATACTGCACTTCCGAGACCACCAATCACAGAATGTTCTTCCACGGTAACCACTTTTCCGGTTTCCCGTGCAGCTTCTGCAACCAGTTCTTCATCCAATGGTTTAATCGTATGAATATTGATCACTTTTGCCTCAATTCCATCCTGTGCAAGCTTTTCTGCCGCCTGCATCGCAGATGTCACGCAAAGTCCCGTGGCAATAATCGCCACATCTTTTCCTTCTCTGAGAACTACACCTTTTCCCAGCTCAAACTTATAGTCCGGGCGGTCATTGATTACAGGCACTGCCAGTCTTCCGAAACGCATATATACAGGTCCGTCATGTTCATAAGCCGCTTTTACCGCTGCCTGAGCCTCCACGTCATCAGACGGGTTGATCACTACCATTCCCGGAATTGCACGCATCAGAGCAATATCTTCATTACACTGATGAGTTGCTCCGTCTTCCCCTACAGAAATTCCTGCATGAGTTGCCCCAATTTTCACATTCAGGTGCGGGTATCCAATGGAATTTCTCACCTGCTCAAAAGCACGCCCTGCTGCAAACATGGCAAAGGAACTGGCAAACGGAACTTTTCCTGATGCCGCAAGCCCTGCAGCCACACTCATCATATTACCTTCGGCAATACCGCAGTCAATATGACGTTCCGGAAATACTTTCTTGAACATACCTGTTTTAGTGGAAGCTGCAAGATCGGCATCCAACACTACGATTTCTTCATGCTCTTTTCCCAGTTCTACCAATGCTTTACCATAACTTTCTCTGGTTGCAATCTTCTTTACTTCTGACATAATGCTTCACCTGCCTTTTCCAGTTCTTCCATAGCTAATGCATACTGTTCATCATTCGGTGCCACTCCATGCCATCCGGCCTGGTCTTCCATGAAAGAAACACCTTTTCCCTTGATAGTCTTTGCGATAATAGCTGTAGGCATTCCCTTGGTCTCTCTGGCTTCTTTGAATGCAGCATCAATCTGGTCAAAATCATTTCCGTCAATTGTAATTACATGGAAATTAAATGCCTCAAATTTTTTGTCAATCGGATAGGGGGAACATACATCATCAAGCCGTCCGTCAATCTGAAGATCATTATTATCCACGATCACTACAAGATTATCCAGTTTACGGAATCCAGCCAGCATGGAAGCTTCCCAAACCTGCCCTTCCTCAATCTCACCATCACCAAGAAGTGTATATACTCTATAATCCGCATGGTCAATTTTACCTGCAATCGCCATTCCTACTGCCGCAGAAATTCCCTGCCCCAGAGAACCGCTGGACATATCCACGCCCGGAATATTCTTCATATCCGGATGGCCCTGAAGATAAGAACCGATATGCCGCAAAGTCACAAGGTCTTCCACAGGAAAATATCCTTTCACAGCCAATGTACTGTAAAGACCCGGTGCAGTATGTCCCTTTGATAACACAAAGCGATCACGATCCTCTTTTTTCGGATTTTTCGGATCTACATTCATTTCCTCAAAATATAAATATGTAAAGATGTCAGCCGCAGAGAGAGATCCACCCGGATGTCCTGCTTTTGCTGAGTGGACAGATGTTACAATACCCTTACGGACTTCAACTGCTGTTTTCTGAAGTTCCAGTTTATTCATTCTGATCTCCTTTCTCAGTTACCCTGCCGAGACCGTGCAGAAAGCTCCTGCCAGTCTTCCATTTGTTTTTTAACATCAAACGCTATCAGTATGCCATATTTTCTCCGTTGATGCAATATTCAAGTTTGTTTTTTCCGGTACATTTTCAAGTACAGTTACATTATTCCCCAAATACCGCTTTATAATCCGCCTGAAATTTGGCAATTCCTGCATCTGTCAGAGGATGCTTTGTCATCTGCTCCAATACAGAGTATGGAACTGTTGCAATATCTGCTCCGGCCAAAGCACAGTCTGTTACATGAATCGGGTTTCTTACGCTGGCAGCAATGATCTGCGTATCAATGCCTGCCACATCGAAAATCTCTGCAATCTCACGAATCAGATCCACACCTCTTACAGAAATATCATCCAGTCTTCCAAGGAACGGAGATACGTAAGTTGCTCCTGCTCGTGCAGCCAAAAGTGCCTGATTGGCTGTAAAAATCAGAGTTACATTTGTCTTAATACCCTCGGCTGTCAAAGCTTTGCACGCTTTCAGACCTTCTACGGTCATAGGAATTTTCACTACCATATTCGGATGAATCGCAGCGATTTCTCTTCCTTCCTTGATCATGCCTTCCGCATCTACGGTCGTTGCTTTCACTTCCCCGCTGATCGGTCCGTCTACGATAGATGTAATCTCTTTGATAACCTCTTTAAAATCTCTTCCCTCTTTTGCGATCAGAGATGGGTTTGTAGTTACTCCACAGATGATACCCATATCATTCGCTTTTTTAATGTCTTCCACTTTTGCTGTGTCAATAAAAAATCTCATTGCTTACCTCCCGCTTGATTTAGATCTTACCGAATCCCTTTGTTTACGTTTACAGTATAACAGGAAACTTCTTCAGGTCAACCTCCTTCCATTTTTATTAATTGTTATATTTATTAATAATATTATTTTATTAGTATTGAATTTACGAAATTATAGGGGAAAATAGGATTGATATTTCATGTTTTTTATTCGGTTAGATGGAAAAAGAGCAAAATTATTAATAATAATTCTACTCTTTTCATTTAAAATTACTTTTTCTTTTTCCGCCGAAAGATGGGTATCCACTGCTGCCTCTCACAATCAATTTCGGCTCATATTCTATATGAAAAATGCTGGTGGGTTCATCACCGTTTCGATACGTTTTCTGGGACTCTATTTTTTTCAGAATGATATCACAGGCATCCCGACCCTTCTGAGGCACAAAATGCTCCACCGTCGTAAGACCGATCGTATGGAACCGGGAAAACAATGTATTATCACATCCGACCACGGACATATCTCCCGGTATGCGATATTTCTTCTCAATCAGTGCATCCATGGCTCCGAAAGCCATCATATCATTCAAGGCGGCAATGGCCGTAATCGGATGACCCTCTTTTAAAAGCTCCATCGTCAGATCATACCCCATCCGATACTCCGACTCAATACCCGGTATCACCGTATCCGCCTCATCCGCATAAGCTTTTACAATTACCCGATCAGAAAGTTCTGCTTTTTCGAACTCCATCAAAAAGCCTTCCACTCTCTTCTGACGCTGATGCTGGCGGGCTGTCAGCGGCGGCGCAATAAAAGCCACATCCCTGTGACCCAGCTCCAGAAGATGTCGGGCCATCAAAATCCCCGGTTTGCGATTATTAATGGCAACAGCGTCTATTTCAAATTCATCTTCCCGATTACTGATGACTACCACAGGAATTTCACGGGACAGCTCTTCCACCTGTTTTCCGAAACTGGGATTGCAGGCATAGATAATCCCCAAAGGCTGTACTTCCCGCATCATACGTAGATAGTTCTCTTCAATTTTCAAATCTCTTTGGGTATTGCAGACAAAGACTCCATAGCCATAGTCCTTTGCTACTGCCTCAATCCCCTGAAGCAACATCACATAATAGGGATTGGTCAGGGTAGGGCAAAAAACCACCAGAAGTTTTCGGGATTTTCCGGACTTACGGATTCTCTGCCTGGGAAGCTGATAACCCAGCTTTTCTGCCGCTTCCGTCACCTGGCGGATGGTTTCTTTGGAAAATGTTACATTATATTTTTTATTCAATACCATGGAAACGGTAGCCTGAGAAACACCTGCTTCACGGGCCACATCCATGGACGTTGCTTTCTTCTTAGAGGCCATGGCACGCTTCCTTTCTTTTGAATCTTCACAGTTCCACTCTGCCTTCCAGTGCCCTTAAAAGTGTCACTTCATCAATATATTCCAGATCCCCACCAACCGGAACTCCACTGGCTATTCGGCTCACTTTGATTCCGGTGGGTTTGATCAGTTTGCTGATATACATGGCCGTGGTTTCGCCTTCCAGACTGGAATTGGTGGCAATAATCACCTCATCCACATCTTCCTGAAGACGATGCATCAGTTCTTTCAGTTTAATATCATTTGGCCCGATTCCCAACATAGGAGAAATAGCACCGTGAAGTACGTGGTACACACCCTCATACTTTCCTGTTTTTTCGTATGCCGCCAGATCTCTTGTATTTTCAACCACCATGATCTGCTTATGATTTCTCTTCGAGTTGGCACAGATCGGGCATACATCCTGATCCGTAAGCGTAAAACACTCTTTACAGTACCGCACATTGGAACGGGCACCCGTCATGGCACCGGCCAACTGCTCCACCTGTTCCTGCGGCATATTGATAATATGAAATGCCAGCCGCTGTGCAGATTTAGCGCCGATTCCGGGCAATCTGGACAGTTGTTCAATCAGTTTATTGATATGAGTACTATAATATTCCATCTCAGAATGGTAAGCCTCCGCCCATACCGCCAAGACCACCGGTCAGTTTGGACATGACAGCCTGTGTCTCTGCTTCCATCTTACGAAGTGCTTCATTGGTCGCTGCCATAATAAGATCTTCCAGCATCTCTATGTCATCCGGATCCACTACTTCTTCCGCCAGTTTCACCTTTGTTACTTCTTTTTTACCGGTTACAGTAACTTCCACTGCACCGCCTCCGGCTGTTGCCGTAAACTCTTTTTCTTCCAGGGCCTTCTGATTCTCTTCCATCTGTTTCTGCATCTTCTGGGCCTGTTTCATCAAATTATTCATATTACCAGGCATTCCCATTCCGCCTGGAAAACCACCGCGTTTTGCCACTAGGGTATCCTCCTTTATAATTCGTCATCCGATTCATCTTCTACTATAATATCCATATGAACCGACTGTTTTAATATATCATCAACGGAAATCTCTGCCAGATTCTTATGAGTTTCTCCCTTTTTCAAAACCAGCTCGACTTCCACCGATTTTCCTATTTGTTGAGCAATAATTGCTTCAAGAAGTTCCTTTTTTCCCGGATCGTTCACACAAGTCTGTGCCAGATCATTGGAAAACTCCACATAAAGTTTGTTTTCACCGGTACTTCCATTGTATTTGGGAACCGCAGTACTCAGAAATGATTTAAACATCCCTTCAGTCTGCCCCACAATACTTCTCCAGTTGTTTTTTACCCGCTGCAGATCTTCCGGTGCTGCTTTTTCCGGCTTCAGTGACTCCACCTTTTCAAAATGACCATCCGGATTCGGGTATGCTCCTCCCGGCATATTGCCAGGATTTGTATTGGCTCCGGGAACCATAGGGATTCCCTGCTCCATTTTTTCTTCCAGAACCCGTATCCGATCCAAAACAGAATCCAGATTGGTCTCCATAGCAGGTTTACATAACTTTATCAATCCAATCTCAACCATGACTCTTTTCTGAGAAGCATAGCGAAGCTGATTGGATAATTCCGAAAGTACACGGATATACCGCATCAGTGTGTCCGCATCTACCATCTGACTTTCTTCTTTCAATGCTTTCAAATTCTCTGAAGATACATCCAGCACTTCCTCCGCATCCCCGGATGTTTTTACCAGAAGAAGATTTCGCATATACCAGGTAAAATCCGCTACGAACTGAGTCAGCTCTTTTCCTCCGGCAATCAACTCTTCCAACATATGGATACAACCGGTAATATTCCCAGCCAGCACCTGCCTGAGCAACTTGCTGAACACCTCTGTATCCACCGTTCCCAATATTTCAAGAACCTTATCATAAGTCAATTCTTCTCCCAGATAAAACGCAATACACTGATCCAAAAGACTGAGAGCATCGCGCATGGAACCATCCCCTGCTTTTGCCACATAACGCAGAGCCTTCTCCTCAGCCTGCACTCCTTCTTTATTCATCAGTTCCCGCAGTCTTCCGGAAATGGTATCGATGGAAATTCTGTGAAAATCATATCTCTGGCATCTGGACAGAATCGTAACCGGAATCTTGTGTGCTTCTGTTGTCGCCAGAATAAAGATAACATAAGACGGAGGTTCCTCAAGTGTCTTTAAAAGGGCATTAAATGCTCCTGTTGACAGCATATGAACCTCGTCGATAATATAAACCTTATATTTTCCCTGAGTCGGGCGATAGGCAACCTCTTCCCGAATCTCACGGATATTATCTACGCCGTTATTGGAAGCGGCGTCAATCTCAATTACATTCATGGATGTTCCCGCCATGATTGCCTTGCAGGTTGCGCATTCGTTGCATGGGCTGCCATTGACGGGATGCTCGCAGTTGACGGCCCTGGCCAAAATCTTGGCCACGGTCGTCTTACCTGTTCCACGGGTACCGCAAAATAAAAATGCGTGCCCGATTCTTTCCGCCTGAATCTGATTCTTCAGGGTTGTTACAATATGTTCCTGCCCTTTTACATCTTCAAAAGTATTCGGGCGGAACTTTCGATACAGAGCAGTATAGCTCATGGAATCTCCCCTTATCTAAAAAATGCCTTTTTATGATCAGTCTCCGAAGCTGATTCCGATTCTCTTTGCATCTTTGATTTCCTGTGCGTCAGGAGTAACTACTTTCAGTTTTCCGGCACATTCTTCCAGAGGCACTTTCTTGGTCTTTCCGTTTACAATACCAACCATATATCCATAATCATCGTTCATGATCAGTTTTGCAGCAGCAGAACCGAGACGGGTAGAAAGTACACGGTCATACGGACATGGGCTTCCGCCTCGCTGTGTATGTCCGGGAACTGTAACACGGATTTCCATACCGGTACGTGTCTCGATTTCTTTTGCAATTTTGTAGGATATGGATGGGTATTTTTTTGCATCCTCTTCCTGTTTTTTCTTCAGTTCTTTCTTTGATAACTTTGCATCCTCTTTGGAAATGGCGCCCTCTGCCACAGCCAGGATCGTGAATCCGCTTCCTCTTTTTCTTCTCTTCTCGATAGCATCCACCACTTTATCAATGTCATAAGGAATCTCAGGAATCAGAATTACATCAGCGCCGCTGGCAATACCTGCATATAATGTCAGCCAGCCAACTTTATGCCCCATAACCTCCACGATGAATACACGGTTATGAGAAGATGCTGTAGTATGAATACAGTCGATCGCCTCTGTCGCAATATTGACAGCGCTGTAGAAACCGAAAGTCATATCTGTACCCCAGATATCATTGTCAATGGTCTTCGGCAGATGAATAATATTCAATCCTTCTTCTCTCAGCAGATTCGCTGTTTTCTGGGTACCGTTTCCACCCAGAATCACCAGACAGTCAAGACGAAGCTTGTAATAATTCTGCTTCATAGCTTCTACCTTGTCCAGACCTTTTTCATCCGGTGTACGCATCAATTTAAACGGCTGACGGGATGTGCCCAGAATCGTGCCGCCTCTTGTCAGAATACCGGAGAAATCTTTTGAAGTAAGCATACGGTAATCACCGTAGATCAGACCTTTATAGCCGTTCATAAATCCGTACACTTCCAGCTCTTCCAGATTGTTGGCCAAACCTTTTACAACACCGCGCATAGTAGCGTTCAGTGCCTGACAGTCGCCTCCGCTTGTCAATAAACCTATCCTTTTCATTCTTCTTCACGTCCTATCATTTAATTTTATTCTCTGCCGGATCACTCCATCGGGCAGGAATTTATGTTTATTATAAATGATTTTTCCAAATCTCACAATACTTTATACGTTTTCTTTTTTGACGACCGGGGG
>JBJFCH010000129.1:0-12199 GCA_051888835.1 Oliverpabstia sp.
AGATTGTGTAAAAGAGATTGCAGATACACGTATAAAATGTTATCGGAAATTTGCAGTAGTTGTAATCATTATTTTATTTGCGTTCCCTGGTATCCTGATTCCGATTGCAATCATTGTCGGTATGCTTTGCTACATGTTTTCACACTTTCGCAAACGCTGAGCACTCATCTGCTCTTGCATTATTTCAAAACAGACAAAAGGCCTGGAGGCAGCTTTTCATCTTTGTTTATGAAAACTATCCTTCAGACCATTTTACTTAACCCAGTTTTTTATAATGAGAATGTATATTCTCCACTTCCAAGTTCTCTTGTCTCTCCTCCAAGGAGTAATGTAGCTGTTGTGTTTTCTGGAATTCGGCAGCTGTAAGAATATCCATCTGCGCTCTTCTTCCATGCACTCTCGATTCTTCCATAAGGTGTATCAATTCCGCCTTCAGCAAATGCAAAAGTTCCCATTTCCGGTTTCAGTGTAAAATGCTTATATCCAGGATTCTTTTCATCTCTCTGAATACCGAGTGTATTTTCATACAGCCAGCTTAAAACACTTCCCAGGGAATAATGGTTAAAGCTGTTCATGGAGTTATTTCCGCCAAAACCATTTTCACGTGTAAAGCTGTTCCATCTCTCCCAGATTGTTGTTGCCCCCTGTGTTACCGGATACAGCCAGCTCGGGAAAGCCGTCTGTGTTATCGTCTTCTGTGCAGCTTCCTGATATCCACCGGCACTGAGCATTGGATTGATTGGCCCTGTTCCGAAAAAGCCGGATTGAATCGTATAATTTCCTTCTCTCGTAGTTCGTTCCAGATGTGCAAACGCTTTTTCTTTTACCTCATCTGCAAATACATCGCAGTTCAATCCAATCGAATAACTTCCCTGTACATCACAGGTGTTTCCATCTGCATTCTTCGTAATACCGGTTTCTTTATCCGTAAAGGTGTCATTCCAGTATCTTTTGGTTTCTTCTGCAATCTGATGATATTTTTTCTGTCCTTCTGTATTTCCGGTCAGATCTGCAAATTTTTCCATAAGAACAGCATTTCTGTAATGGAATGCATTGAAGATCACATAATTATCAGCCGGATTCGGGGCCAGCCAGTCACCTAGCCACTCACTCTCATGAAGCGGAGGCATTCCCGGAAGTCCAACTTCTTTCATACTGTCCATCCATTGATCCATGGAATCATAATATTCCTCAATGACAGATGCGTCTCCATACTGCTGATACAGTTCCCATACCATCAGGATCATGGCACTCTCATAAGTCTGTCCGCCGAATCCCCCACCAAAAGGTGCAATACTCGGAAGTCTGCCCTCCTCTGTCTGCATATCCTTCATTGCCTGCAGATTTCTCAGATAGAAGTTTTTAACATTGCTCTGATAGGTCGCTGTACGGCAGAAGATATGGGTATCTCCCATCCAGCCCATACGCTCGTTTCTCTGTGGGCAGTCAGTTGGGATGCTGATAAAATTGCAGTACTGACTGTATTTAACATTTTGCGTAAAACGATTGATCAGTTCATTATCACAGTGGAATTTTCCGGTAATCTTATCCACACTGGAAAGAAGTACTGCCTGTACATCTTCCAGTGCCGGAACTTCCTCTACACCACTGATTTCGATATAGCGGAATCCGTGAAATGTAAAGCGAGGTTTATAGATTTCTACACCTTCTCCTTTGCAGATATAAGTATCTTCATTAGATGCTTCACGTAAATTTGCCTGCAGCATCTGTCCACAGAGTCCTTCATATTCCGGAAGATCCGGATACAGAACTTCACCGTAACGAATCGTAATCTTCTGTCCAGTTTTTCCCTTCAGTTTCAGAACAGGCACCCCTGCAATCTCCTGCTCCAGATCATAGATGTAGGTTCCCGGTAACGGCTCTGTCATAGATTTTGCAGTAAAGATTTCCACTTCATGTACCGGTGCCTGATAATTGCCGACAATCTCCGGCTCTTTTTCATTCATAGCAGGCCAGCATGCAGCTCCCGGAAAGATACCTTCCTGTTCATCCATAACAACAGGCATAATTACTTCCGGCTTCTTCATTCCCTCTGCATGGAAATCCGGTTTTGAAAAATCATAATAACGATCTTCCAGACGTGCATCGTAGGTTTCACCGTTGAAGAATCCAGCATAGCGGTATGGTCCTTCACCAAAATACTGCCACGTACTGTCATCCGTAACGATTGTCTCTTTATGCCCATCTTCATAAGTGAGTACCAATCTTCCAAGGAATGACGGTTTGTCCCCCCAGTAATTATAATTGTAAAGACGGAAACTAAAGGAATCACTCCACCATCCGGAAGCCAGAATGCATCCCAGACCGTTTTCGCCCTCCTGTACCAGATCCGTCACATCATAGGTCTGATACATCAGATGGCTGTCATACTGACTTGCTCCCGGTGCAAAATAATCTTCACTGACTCGTTTTCCATTCATGCTGCATTCATAGATACCACGTGCACTCGCATACAGTCTTGCGCTTACTACTTTCCCGTTTACCGTGAAGTTTCTTCGAAGCATCGGAAGCGAATAACGACTCGGGTCAGAAACTTCCAGACATTCACCTTTCAGTGTTTTTCCATTTTCGGTGTCTACAGCAAGAATCTCTGCACACGGCTTTCTCAAGTTGTGTACACGGATTCCCTGATATTCAGCCTCACTTTCCGGGCCTACATAATATCCCGTTTCGCATAGACGCGGGAACGTAGTCACATCAAAAGCCCCCAGAGGATTCAGCTGTCTTGGCATTTTTACTTTGTCACCGGACGGTCTTTCTCTGTACGATTCATCGATCCGGCAGTCATCCAGATAAGTGTAGGCTCCATTTCCTTCTACTTCTATGGTCAGTTTGTGGAAATCACGTTTGTTTTCTACTGTGATCAGTTCTTTCCCTGTCTTCAGATCCTTTATCGGAAGCTCGTATAGTGGAACATCTGCCACATCTTCTCTACAATATCCTCGTCTGTAAATTTCGACCACTGCAGGTTTTTTTTCAATATTCAGTACAAAACGGATATCATTTGGTCCTTCTACCTGGAGTTCATTCTTACTGATATCCATAAGTCTTGCATCGTTGGCACCAAAAACAACACCTGCTTTTGTACCTTTTTTGATGCGAAAAGTGCTTTCCAGCACAAAGACTCCAAGCTTTTCAGATGCTACCATGTACTCTGGTGCGCCGATCCACTTTGCTCCATCCCATGCAGACATATTACCATTCATAAGGCCAGTCTCAAACCAGGAAGAGACTTCTGCCTCTTCCTGGTCCTGATTCCATGCTTTTACAGTTACATAATATCTTGTTTCCGGCTGTAACACTTCTCCATCATAAGTAATTCCTGCTGACTGATCCGTGATCATGACACCACTGTCCCAGACTTCTGCACCTCCCGGTTTCTTTCCCACCAGAATATGAGCCTTTTTCTGCATGGTATTCTGCTTCTCTGATTTCAGTTTCCAGGAAAAGACAGGTTCCTGCACATCCAGACCCAGAGCTTCTGTGATCTGATTTACCCTCAGATCGTATATCTCAAAATTCTTCTCACTCATCATTCTGCCTCTTTATTTATCACTGAATATTATTTTACTTTTTTATATGGAACTGCGTCTTCGAATTCATTGGACTGCCATACAATATTCACCAGCCGACTGACACAGGCCTTAAGGTCATCCATGGAAAGTGTGCCCTCAGCCAGTTCCTGATTCAGGTTGTCTCTGTCACTGAATGCACCAGGCATTACCAGGTCGTTTCCGGCTCGCATACAGCCGGAAGCTGTACAGTCCGGTCCCTTTTCTGTCGTTGTCCAGTCTGTCATAATCACGCCCAGAAATCCCCATTCACATCTTGCAGCCTTAGTGCAGGTGTCTTCACAGTTTGCTGCATGTACACCATTGACCAGGTTGTAGCTGGTCATCATAGCCATCGGCTGGGATTCTTTTACTGCGATTTCAAATCCCTTCAGATAGATCTCACGCAACGTCCTCTCACTCACGATACTGTCTGAACCCATACGATTGTCTTCCTGATTATTGCATGCAAAATGTTTGATGGTAGTTCCGCATCCCGGTACATTCTGGACACCGTTTGTCAGGGCACCTGCTATTCTTCCTGCAAGAACCGGGTCTTCAGAATAATATTCAAAGTTACGTCCACATAGTGGATTACGATGAATATTCATTCCCGGAGCGAGCCATAACGTTACAGAAAATTCCAGCATCTCCCCACCGATCATCTCACCGACTTCTTCGATCAGCGCAGTATCCCATGTCTGTGCCAGCAGAGTTCCAACCGGAATCGCAGTACAGTACTGATACCATGTTTCTCCTGGGGCAGCCGGCTCACCTTCACAGAAAAGTCCGCCTTCCAGACTGAATTTGAATGGTTTGTTTACGATTTTACCTTCATAAACATTGTAGTGTTTCATCAGACGAAGTCCTGCCGGTCCATCTGCAAGAACGATTCCCGGAACTCCATCTTCCAGTGCACAGTTATTCGTTTCACCGGCTGATCCCGGTACGGAAATTCCAGCAGAACCAAGGTTGCTTCCCTGTCCTTTACCAGGATCTCCACTTGCCAGTGCTACAAGTTTCTCGGTTCTTAAAGTATCTACGAATTTACGTGCTTCCTCCGGTACACACTCTGCATTAGAACGGTATTCTACCACACGTGTTTCAATGTCTGCTGCTTTCAGTTCCATAACCGGAAGATTCCTTTCTTCTGCCGACTTCAGAAGCGTTTCGAGTTTCTGGTTCATTTTTTCAGAAGGCTGTTTCAGTTCCTCCAATTCTTCTTTCAGTGGGCAGATATTCTGTGTCTTTGTAAGAATCACATCTTCATCGAGTGTCAGAACTGCACATGGCGCAGATGCTTCCAGGCTGTTTCCTTCCCAGATTACATAGGAACCGTTTTCCAAAACCCAGGCAGCCTCTTTTTCGTTGTAGGATGTCAGTTTATCCAGTGCAATCTCCAGAGTCATTTTTTCGCTCTGTCCAGGTGCAAGAAGGCCGGTCTTTCCAAATGCGACCAGACGACGATATTCTTTTTCCAGTTTTCCTGCCGGGCATGTTGCATAAAGCTGAACTACTTCTTTTCCGCTGTATGTATCCCCTGTGTTGACTACTTCTGTTTCTACAGTAATCTTCTTATTGTCCTTCAATTCTGTAGAAAGAACCTTTGTCTCAAACGTTGTATAAGAAAGTCCATAACCAAATCCATATCTCACCGGAATATCAAAACTGTCGAAATAGCGATAGCCGACATACATACCTTCTGTGTAATATTCTTTATCCACATTTCCATTGTTGTGGGAAAATGTTTTACTGTTCGGATAATCCTCATATTTGTAAGCCCATGTGTCTGGCATCTTTCCGGATGGTGTTACCTTGCCGCTGATGATATCTGCAAAAGCATTTCCTGCCTCCATACCAGGCTGTACAATCTGAAGAAGAGCTTCGATATTTTTGTACTCGTCCATAAAAGAAAGATCTGCCAGTCCGCCTGTGTTTACCGCAATAACCACATGTTTATACATACTGCAGATATCAGAGAGCTGCTGCTTTTCTTCTGCTGTCAGATAGTAATCTCCCTCCGCATCAAAACGGTCTGCACCTTCTCCTGCAACACGGCTGAGAATATAGATTGCAGTTTCCGCATCTGTCTGTGTAATCGGGGCACCTGCTGGCATTCTGAACGGGGTTGTAGAATAAACATTAAAGAAACCGGATACCTGATCCTCCAGTTTGGATGCTTTCTCTTCAATCTCATCACGCCATGCATATCTTGCGGCCTGATACTGTCTGTCATAATCCCTGATCCAGTCTTCTGTCGTAATCTCAAATCCGGCATCTTTCATTCCCTGAAGAATATTTACTGTCTCACGTTCGTTAACATCCCCAGATCCAGTGCCGCCTTTGATCGTTCGGGACGCACCTGCACCATAAAGAGCAATCTTTGTTCCTTCTTTCAGAGGAAGAAGATGTCCTTCATTTTTCAGAAGTACCATTCCTTCTGCTGCTGCTTTTCTGGCAACCTTACGGTTTTCCAGTTCTCTTTTTGTTACTGTATTATCTGTTGTACCTGTGAAATGTCTCGTCTTGATGGTTCTCATTCCACCGTTTCCTCCTCTTCATAATTCTTAAATAAGTCAGCAAAATAAATTGCCGCCAGATATGCCGGTCCAGATAATCCGATCAAAAAGTCCACCGATACGAACCGGTAGGATATGGTCAAAAGAATTGCCGGAATCAGGGTCAGTATCAGCATCAGAATTGCCTGTGGAAGCTTGCCTACGCAAAACAGCAGGGCATTCTTTGCTGTATTTTTTATTGTATTGTCAAAACGCGCCAGTACTGCAAAAATATGGATCAGTACCATTGCAAAGATCAGAATGATCACAAAAAGTACCACGCGATATACGGTTCCAAAAGTTCCTGTAATGGAACGCAAAAGCCATATATCAAAGGTCATAAATCCGATCAGTCCGCCAAAGATCAGCCACAAAATGGTAGCCTGTCTGAAGTTGTCTTTGAATGCGTGGAAAAATCCTTTAATAATCTTTCCGTCTTCTTTTCTTACCATACGCATGACCATCGTATACAACGCTGTCATGGATGCTCCGGCTGTGATTACCGGAATACAGCATATGAGTGTCAGTATGTTCAGCACAATCAAATTTCCAAGACAGTTTAAAAATCTAGCCAGCTTCCCGTCCGGTGCAAAAATTCCCATTTCTTTATACCTCCTCTATTCTACATCGCCCCTGCAAGATACAGGAGATATTTTATTGCTTCATCTTTGTGCGGTGTATTATAAATAATGCCGATTGCCGCTTCTGTTTCTGTACTGGTATAGCATCCATCAGTCTTCATGACCGGAAGATCATCTGCCATAATGCCGATTACTCTTCCATCATCTGATATCAGAAAACGTGCTTTAAGAGCTTCGCTCTGTTCTTCGCTTAAACATTCTCTGAGATCCATCCATGTATCAGATTTATCATACTTCACAAAGTCATCCTTCAACATGCCGCATACATCCAGAAGCTCACTTCCGATATCTGCCATAAATTTTGAAAGACTTGTCATGGAATAACTGCCGGAGTCCGTTCCCTGAAACATCAGATTATTCTGGATCTGTACCTGATATTTCTTTGAATCAAGTCCTGAAGCTTCCATATACTCTTCTGCCATTTTTTCACTGTTCACTTCTGTATGGCAGTCGATCAGTATGACCGAAAGCGCTGTATCTTTTGCTGTCAGGGATATGATCAGGAAATACAGGATCAGCGCCACAACAACCATGACTGCCACAAAAGGCAGTTTGTAATACATCCAGAAGTACTCCAGGTTGTTCTTTATGTTTTTTTTCTTTTCTGCTTTTTCACTCATCTGAAATACTTCCTTTCGCTGAATTCTTTTAATTTCTTTTGTATTTATTCATTAGCTTTAATTGCAGCCCCTAATAAATTGGCATCATTTCGGTACTGACACCTGTCTATGACAGTCGTTAAAAAAGGAGTATTGTGATTAAAATGTTCGTATGAAATGCGAAAATATTCAGCTTTTACTCTCTCTATAAACCAGTCTTCTTCTGATATTCCACCTCCAATACAGAGAATATCCGGGTTCAAAACTACAATCAGATTCAAGCACTGAACAGCAATCCTATGTATCCATTGATTAACAATTTTTTCTGCTGTCTCTTCGCCCTGCAGTGCTCTTTTTGTTATTTCTTCCCCTAAAGTGACTCTATTTTTTTCATCTACTTTTTCATTATAGCTATTAATAAGCCCCATCATTCCTATAGTTCTTCCCACTTTTACTACATTGTCGTCTGATGGATATGCCATAAAATGGAATTCACCTGCAAAATTATCTACTCCTCCTAAAATTTTATCTCCCAGACAAATACAACCGCCCCCGCCAGTTCCAATGATTAAATACGCTGATAAATATGTTCCCTTTCCTCTTCCCAGCTTTACTTCACACAGCCCTGCCGCTTTCCCATCATTTAAAGCCGTTGTATGAATCTGTGTTCTTTTTTCTATTTCTTTTGAAATATTGGTATTATAGATTGCAGTTAAATTCGGAGCCGCTGAACTTCGGACATTAAATTCACGGTCAATAAGTCCTGGAACACTGATGCCTATTCTTTTAATATTCTTTATATCACGAATATTATTATAAACATAATCATAAAATTGTCCAGCATCATCCGTTTTTAATGTTGGTATTTTATAATGCTCGGATATCTCTCCATTCTCCTCAACTACTCCAAACTTGATAAAAGTTCCACCTATATCTATTGCAAGTGTTTTTTCAAATTTCATGAGAGATCCTCCCCATGGGATTTTATACATTTCTGATACCAATAAAATGAATCCTTCTTATATCTTCTATTTGATCCATTTCCATCCTCATTTCTGTCTACATAAATTACTCCATATCGTTTACTCATTTCAATAGTTCCGCAGGATACTATATCAATAATTCCCCACATTGTGTATCCCAATAATTCTACGCCATCTTTTACAGCCTCTTTCATCTGCACTATGTGTTCTCTTAAATACTCAATTCGATAAGGATCATGTACACTTCCATCCTCTTCAATTTTATCATAAGCTCCAATTCCATTTTCAGCAATAAAAACCGGCAGATTATATCTATCATATATTTCATTTAATGATATTCTCAGACCTATTGGATCAATCTGCCATCCCCAATCACTCATTTTAAGGTATGGATTTCGATTTCCGGATACTAAATTTCCACTGGTTTTCTCATAATTCGCATCCGTTGATGCCACCATCGACATATAATAAGAAAACGACAGAAAATCGACTGTATTATTAGCCAGAATTTCATCATCTCCTGCTTCTTTATGAATATGAATGTTATTTTCTTCGAACATTCTTTCCGTATATGCCGGATATTTTCCCCTGGCCATTACATCTGTATAGAAGTAGTTTTTATAATCTTCATCCAAAATAGTCTGCATCATATCTTCTGGTTTGCATGTAGCAGGGTAAGTGGTAAATCTGGCAATCATACCTCCCATCATTGGGTTTTTCAACATTTTTTTTGCTTCTTTTATTGCAAGGGCATTCGCTAAAAACTGATGATGCGCACACTGAAAAATAGCACTTTCATAATCTTCTTCCTGATCTTTAATCAGCCCACATCCATTATATGGATTGAATTTACTACAGTTTATTTCATTAAATGGAAGCCAGAAATCAACCAGATCTCCCAAATATTCATACAATGTTTTTGCATATTTCACATAAAAATCTATCATTTTACGATTTTTCCAGCCACCATATTTTATAATAAGGTTGATTGGTACATCATAATGTAGCATCGTTGCAAAAACTTTCATTCCCCTTTTATGGCATTCCGTAAATAAATCTATATAATGCTGAATTCCTGCCTGATTCGGATATTCATCATCACCATTTGGATATATTCTAGACCAACATATTGAGGTACGAAAAATTTTCATTCCCATTTCTTCCATTAATTTTAAGTCATCTTTATATGTATGATAAAAATCGATGCCCCATCTAAACGGATAATGTTTAATTTCATCGTCATTAATCGCATTTTTAAATATTTCAGATGTCATATTGATATTTCGCATCTGGTTCCTTTTTTCACGATTCCATGCAGAATCAAAATATCTTAAGTCCTGCGTATTTATTCCCTTTCCGTCTTCTAAATATGCCCCATCTGCCTGTGAAGCAGCTATTGCTCCACCCCATAAAAATGTATCTGAAAATCCCTTTGTCATAATTTTATCTCCTTCTTAAACTAATGGACCAGCATAATTACTGGTCCAAGATTATTATAGTATCAACCTTTTACTGCTCCCGCTGCAATTCCATTTACAAATTGCTTCTGTAAAGCAAGAAATACGATAATCAAAGGCAATGCACAGAGCACACATGCCGCAAACAATACATTCCACTGAGCAGGATTTTCCTTGTCACCAAGGAACTGAAGCATACCTACAGGCAAAGAATACTGTGCTTTCTTTGAAATAAATACCATTGGATAGAAATAATCATTCCAAATCCAGAGTCCCTGTGTAATAACGCAGGACACAATTGCCGGCTGAAGCAGAGGAAATACTACTGATGTAAAACGTTTAGGGAGGCTGGCACCATCAATGTACGCAGATTCCTCAATCTCAACTGGAACACCTTTCATAAATCCTGAGAACAGGAATACGGAGAATGGAAGGGAACAGGTGATGAACATAATCATCGGAGTAAAACGAGTGTTCGGGATACCCAGTCTGTTCAGTGTCTGAGCGATTGGAACGATAACCATCTGTGATGGAATAATCAATCCTGAAATAAAGAAGAAATACAGGAATTTTGCTAATTTGGTTTTAATACGTCCGATTGGATATGCTGCCATTGTGGAAAAAATAACAACACAAAATACAGAACCAGCCGTCGTCAAAAAACTGTTAAGCAATTCCATAGGATAATTCATATTACTGAAAGCCTTCGCATAACTGGCTCCTGAAAACTCGATAAACAAAGCTAATGGCGAAGTCTGATTTCCTGGAGATCGTAATGAACTGGAAAAAACAATAATCAATGGTGAAATTACAATAGCGCAAAATATAATTATTACCAAATAAAGCAAAATACTTTTAGGTGTAAGCTTCATATATCCTTCAACTTCACGAGATCCTTTTTTCTTTCCGAATGCCATTATAATTCCACCTCCCTCTTATTCATATAAAGAAGCATAATTACTGTAATCACAATAATAAATGTAAAAGCCAGTACAGAAAATGCGCTTGCACGACCCATTTTCATATCAGTAAAGGCTGTCTCATACACCTGAAACATCAGAGTCTTGGTTGATTTGCCCGGGCCTCCATTTGTCATAATGAAAGAATAATCAAATGCTTTCAATCCGGCAATTACTGAAAGAATAACATTGATGGTAATTGTAGATGAAATCAGAGGCAGCTTAATTTTTCTAATAAGCTGCCATTCTGTACAACCATCAATACGTCCTGCTTCCAGGAGACTTTCGTCTACCGTCTGCAGACCTGCAAGATAAATAATCATTGTTGTTCCAAAAGCTTTCCATACTTCAACGATCGCAATTGCATATAAAGCAGTTTTATAATTTCCCAGTGGATTAAATGCAGCTCCATCCAATCCAACCATGGACAGGAGGCTTGCAATCATACCTGAACTCGGCATATAAACGTATGACCAGATAAATCCGACTACGATTGCACTGAACAGTGCCGGGAAATATGCACAGGTACGGAACAGACCCTTGAAATGGATTTTGGTATTCAGAATCATTGCAACAGCAAGACCAACTACGTTACTGAGCAGGACAGTTACAACAGCATAGATCAGTGTATTCTTCATGGAGTTAGTCAATGTACCATTGTTTAATACTTTGATATAGTTCTTCATTCCGACAAAATCGAAATCATAATTGACGCCGTTGAAGTTTGTTATACTGTAATAAAAAAGCTGCAGTACCGGATAAATCCAGAAAATCAGGAAAAATGCCAGTGCCGGTATCAGGAAAAAATACATCTTATTAGTAAATACCAGAGATGTGTTTGCACCTTTTTTTTTCATTTTTGGTTGTGCCATTCCTTTTCCCTCCTATGAAATGGAACTGCCCTGAAGCTTATCATAAGTTCCAGGGCAGTGATAATCATATTATTTCTTTAATGGTTAAGCCCTATTATTCGTCCAGAAGGTCTTCGAATTTATCCTGCATTCCTTCAGTGATATCATCGATTTCAGTTCCCTGACCGCCAACCATTTCACTGAACAGAGATTCCATTTCTGTCTCTGTTCCAGCCGGCCATGCCTGGTTGCACCAGTAGAAGCCTTTTCCACCATTCATCAAATCAATAAATGGTTTAAAAAGTTCATAATTCGGTGTAGAATCTGCACCCTCGCCATATGTTGCAATTACACGTCCAGTTGCAAGATAAGCATCCCATACATCAGAAGAACCATCCATCCAGTAATCAATAATTTCTTTGCATGCATCTACATATTCTGATTTACTATATACACTATATCCAGCACCTAAGCACGTTGCTGTATAAACTCCATTTGTTCCAGGAAGTGGGAAATATCCTCTTTCAAAATTTCCAGCAGCACCTTCAGCTGTAAGAGCTGCTGCATTAAAGGAACCAT
>JBJFCH010000130.1:0-12182 GCA_051888835.1 Oliverpabstia sp.
GGTACGCACGGTGGTGTGAGAGGACGGCGGTTAATCACCGCCTCCTACTCGATCATTTTTCGGTCTATGTAGGAAAAAGTACAGTTAGCAAACTTTGCTTACTTTGACAATGCATTTATCACTGCCTTTTCCAATAGTTTCGCCTAATTCAAAATGAAGGCCGGGATTCTGGCTTACAATACCACGGTCACCATCCATGGCAACATCACAGAGTTCTGCAATTTTTTCATCGGAAAAGCCAAGTTTCTGCCATGCTTTGACAAGAGGACAGTAATGGAAGGTAGCAGTCATACATTTATCTGTGGTTTCTATATTCATTTCAAAGATATCCAGAATATCCTGAGGTCCAAAGGTTTCCACAAATTGTTCCAGGGTCTGATCAGGATGAAATTTATTTACACCATGAAAACAGCCGCATTTTGTGATGGCTTCTCGCGCAAAAGAAATATCAAGACCTCTTTTTTCGGCAGCTTCTATTAAAAGTGCCATCCAGGTAGCGCGAAATTCAAAAGAATTTCTCATAGCTTCAATGTGAGTAGAGACTGGAGAGTGTGTTTCATTATTAATCATAGTTATTATCCTCGCTTTAAATTTAAAAAATTTTAGGTTGTAATTAATAAAATTTGTACTTTTAGCGTTTATAATGCTTCAAGAGCAGATATTCTTTTTCGGATTTCTGCTACATCTTTTTTGTCCAGAACAAGATCAGCAGCCGGAATATCAGATTTAATCTGTTCTGGCTTGTGGGCACCGCAGATGACATTTATGTAGCTGCCGGAAGATCGCAGGAAGGCAATTGCCAAAGATAGTTTGGAACACTGGTATTTTTCGCAGATATCATCCAGGTTGTTTACAAAATCAATGGCTTGCGGCATTTTCTCGGGTTTCCACCAAGGCTGTCCATCCCGTGCATCTCCGGCAGGAACTGTGTAATTTTTAGAAACATTTCCGGTCAAAAGTCCTCGTTCCAGAGGAGAATATGCATGGAAAGACATACCATATTTTTCACAAAGAGGAAGGATTTCGGATTCTGCACTTCGTTCCAGCATACTGTATTTGCGCTGGATAATGTCGATTTCGCATCCGCAGGCCAAATATTCCTCTATGTGGGAGGGCTGGACATTGGAGGAACCAATTGCACGTATCTTTCCCGCTTTTTTTAAATCCATAAGAGCACGGACTGTTTCCTCTACCGGATACATGGAGGTATCTTTGGCAGGATTATGTGTATAATAAATATCGATATAATCTGTTTTCAACCGCTTTAAACTATTTTCACAATCTTTGATAATGTCTTTGTAACCGTGGGCAACATACATTTTATGACCGTCTACATCATAACAGTACCGGCCAACTCCTGTATCCCAGTCAAAGGTTGCTTTTGTGGATAAAACGACTTTATCACGGCGTCCTTCAATGGCTTTGCCGATGATTTCTTCGCTGTGGCCGCATCCATAGATCGGAGCGGTATCGATGAGATTAATACCCATATCAAGGGCTGTATGTACGGTCTTAATGGACAAAGCATCTTCAGTATTTTTCCACCAGTTTCCTCCGCCTATGGACCAGGCACCGAGGGAGAGAACAGATGCTTCTATATCAGAGCGACCGATCTTCATATATTTCATGGCAGTAACCTCACAATTTGTTTAATTTTTGCTCTTTTCTTCCTTAGCGGAGGCAGCGGCTTTTGCGTCAGCTCTCAGAACACCGTCCACTCCGCATGCCTCATCATCATGATACTTGAAAATTACAATAACTTTTAATTCACCCTTGTAACCAACAGCTTTGACAGTGGCATCATTTAACTTTTTAATCAAAGTTCTCCGTCTGTCAATTTCCATGTATGGAGGAACAAATACAAAATAAGTAATCTGGTCTACTGCACACTCAGAGCAGTATTCCGGATTTACAGGAACATAGTAAATGGAATAGAAACGAAATACTTCACCAACACTTTTTCCGATTTCATCTAAAAACTCTTTCTTCTGCTTTCTGGTCAGGTCCAGAGATGTTGCTGCTAAAATAGTTGCCATAATTTCTCATCCTTTCTATTGTTATTTTGCTTCCGCTGCTTTTCGTGCCTTGATGTCGGCAAAAAGCTCACCGTCTTTTCCAACGCCTTCATCGTCATGGTATTGGAACAGGACAATTACCTTTAATTCGCCCTTGTACCCTACCACACGAAGCATAGTATTGTTGAAACATTCAATGACACTGCGCTTTTTTTCCAAGGAGATATAGGGCGGAACGCACACAAAAAAAGTAATCTGATCGATTGATTGTCCGCGACAGTCTTCCTGTGGAATAAAAGCAAGATTGAAGGAAAGCGCGTGGGTGAAGATCTGGCTGATGTCTTTGATCAGTTCATCGCTTAATTCCTGCTTTTTTTTGTCATTGAGGTCCAAAGATGTTACTGCAAAAATTGTTGCCATACTGACTTCCTTTCCTCCTGGATAACAGGATAAGTTTTCTGTATTTAGCTTGCATTATAGTCATCGATATTGCTCTTGTCAATAAAAAATTAATTATAAATAATAAAATTAGATATAATAAAAATATTTTAAAAAGGCGGTGCAATGGATTTACATATTTGTTCGGGATTGATCGGTTTCAAATCTTCAGGAAGAAAAAGTCCATCTTTGCGTATCAATTCACCATCCAGCCATATTTCTCCTCCTCCATGTTCAGGAGCATGAGACGTAACAATATCCCAGTGAATGCTGCTGGGATTTATTGGGCTGTTGCCCGGGGTAAAATGCAGGGACATAACCATTTTTTCATCAAATAGAGTATCCAGAATAGGAGTTGTAATAAATGGATGGAACCCCAGAGCAAACTCGCCGATACGGCGCGCGTTTGGGTCTGAATCCAGAATCTGATTCATAAGCTTTGTATTGTTAGACTGGGCCTTAACAATAAGACCTTTTTTTAAAGTGAAAGAAATATTATGAAATACGAAACCCTGAAAGTTAGAGGGGATATTGTAGGTTATAATACCATCAGCAGAATCCGGTATTACCGGCATTCCGATTTCACCGCAGGGAATATTAAAAATACCGCAGATAGGTTCTTCCGGAGCCTGACCTTTGATCGAAAAAGTAATATCTGTTCCAGGTCCTGTGATTCTGACTTGATCGGTTTTTTTCAGACGTTCGTTCAGTGGTGTTACGATTTCATTCATTTTTTTATAATTAATACAGCAGGCGTTGAAAAAATAGTTTTCGAAAGCCTCTGTACTCATGGAAGCAGACTGAGCCATGGAAGCGCTGGGATAACGCAGTACGCACCACTTTGTATTCGGAATACGGCTTCCATAATGGACTTTTCCGTAGTAGTGATTGTAAATATCCATTTTTTCTCTGGGAATATCGATGTATTCTTTGCTGTTATGCTGTTTTCGAATTACAATGTAAGCATCCATATCACGCATACGGTAATCCTCATAGTCAGCCCAGGATTCCATTCCTTCCTTTGTACATCCAAGGATCATGGTACGGTTCAGCACAGTGGACTGGAGGTTTAGAAAGGGATGTGCTCCCGCAGCGTAAGCAGCTTTCATCAGTTCGCCTGCCAGATCGATAGACTCATCCCATGCATCAATTAATAGTTTTTCTCCTTTTTTTAGATTTACAGAATAGCTGATGACCTGCCTGGCAAGGGCAGTCATTCTTGGATCAATCATAGTTTAATACACTCCTTTCTGATTTTAAAAACAGACCGTAAATAAACGGACAAAATATAATATAAAACGAAATTAAAAAAATATTAGTACAAAAATGATAAAAAGTCAATCAAAAATTTATTAAAATTAAATTCGTTAAATATATTGACAAAAAATGCAGAATGATGCATAATACGACCTAAAAGAGAGCGACGGTGCTTTTCTAATCGAAAAGTCGGTCGGCCCTCTTTTTTTTCTTTACTAATATCCGAAACATGAAGGAGGAGCAACTATGAAGAAATTTATTGCAACAGTACTTGCAGTCTCAATGGTCGCAGGAAGTTTGGCAGGCTGCGGGGGCTCAAAAGAAAGCGTATCATCCGAGACGAAAGCTGCTGCGGAAACAACAGCAGCTACAGAGGCTTCCGTTTCCGCGGAAACAGCTTCAGCTGACGCCGGAGAGCCGGTTTACGGAGGGACTCTTAAAATTGCAATCAACGGAAATATCAGCGCACAGTCACTGGATCCATATTATATTGACAGTGGATCCGCTGATCAGATTGTACAGAACTATGGTGATACATTAATTCTTAATAATGATGAAGGAAATGCCTTTGTACCTAATATTGCCACGGACTGGGCTGTCAGTGAGGACGGGCTTGAGTACACGTTTCACATTCGTGACGATGTTTATTTTCAGCCCGGAAAATTTCAGGATGGGCGCAAGCTGACTACAGAGGATGTGGCATACTCTCTGCTTCGTTCAAAAGGATATTGGTGCAATTATCTTCCTTATTTAAAAGATGTGCAGGCGGAAGATGATAAGACTGTTGTCTGTACGTTGGAGTATGCGAATGCAACATTCCTCTATCAGCTGACTCACTCTTCTACGGTTATGGTCTGCAAGGAGGAGGTTGAAGGCTGGGGTGAGGATTACGGCATGCATGTAGTCGGTACAGGTGCATTTCAAGTGGTAGAGCACATCCCGGAACAGAGTACAAAACTGGTAAGGAATGGGAAGTACTGGGGTCCTAAGCCTTATCTTGATGGAATCGAGTATGTGAATATTCGTGATGATGCTCAGGCTGTAAATGCATTGCTGACCGGTGAGATCGATATGGCAGTGTCTTTAAGTGCTGAAGGGTGTTCTCAGGTTAGGCAGAGTGAAAATGTAGTTCTCTGTCAGCGTCCATATAATCGTGTTGCAGAGTTTGGTTTTAATACAAAGGATCCTGTGCTTTCGGATATCAGAGTGAGAGAGGCGCTTATTAAAGCTGTTGATTATGAGCAGCTGGCAGTAGGTACGTTTACAGAAGGTACCGGCACACCAAACCGAGTTCCGCTTCCGCAGACTTCATGGGGGTATAGTGAATCGATGAATGATCTTATTCCTGCGTATGATCCGGAAGGAGCGAAAGCACTTTTAGCTGAAGCCGGATATTCCAATGGGCTTACTCTGGATCTGACAACAGACGGTTCAGATGAATCCATTCGGTCGGCGACGATTTTAGAAGCATTTCTTTCTCAGGTAGGTGTAACCTTAAATGTTAAGACTGCTTCTACAGCAGAGATTACGGAGCAGTTTCAGAACGGAACTTTCCAGATTTTCCGCCGTACTCAGGGAGGTTCAGCTGATCCGGCAACATTTATCGGTTATTTCTTTAATTCAGAGAAACTTCATACCAACTATAATGCATGGGGCTACTCTGATGAGGAAACAGATAAACTGATCAATCAGGCTCTGGCTGAGACTGATCAGTCAAAACGAATCGAACTGTACAATCAGATTATGGATCGCGGATGTAAAGAAAATGTGGGAATCTTTTTTGCGAGCCTGAATCTTTCCTTTGGCGTAAACAGCAAGGTTCACGGATATATTCAGCAGAATAATGCAGTATTGAGAGTCTGCGGACCTGAGGGTACAAATATCAATATCTGGAAAGAACAGTAATTTGATTTGTATAAGAAAATATTGATACGATAGAAAAAGGGGGACTGCCTGATGTTAAAAACAATTTTGAAGCGTTTCGTTCAGGTAGTTCCCACATTATTGATTGTTATTACGATTACCTTTGTTGTTACCAGGATGATTCCGGGTGATCCGGTTACTGCGATGGTAGGTGAAGATTTTGATGCAGCGAAGATGGCAGAACTCAGAGAGGAAATGGGATTAAATGAAAGCCTCCTGGTTCAATATGGACGGTATGCGGGCGGCATTCTCCACGGAGATTTCGGTCAGTCTTATTATTTTCATGAGTCGGCATTGAAAATGATTGCGTCCAGATTACCCAATACGCTTCTTTTATCGGTATTAAGCCTTACTATTGCGATTATCACAGGGATGGTATTTGGAGTTATATCTGCCCAGAAACAATCAACAATGTGGGACTATATTTTAACAGTAATTTCATTATTCGGAATTTCCGCTCCGGTATTTTGGGTGGCAATTATGATGGTGCTTTTATTCAGCGTTAATCTGGGATGGCTGCCTACTTACGGAATGGCAACTATTGAAGCAGATGGTATAATTGAATTCCTAAGACATCTTTGTCTTCCATGTCTGTGTCTGTCGGTTATCCCTATGGCAACATTTATGCGTATTACACGGTCCAGTATGATTGAAGCATTGGGAAGTAATTCTGTTCGTGCTTTGCGTACCCGAGGAATCAGTGAGAAGTCAATTGTATGGAAACATGCTTTAAAGAATGCGCTTCCGCCTATTATAACAGTTATCGGTATGCAGTTTGCAGGATGTTTTGCGGGTGCTGTCCTGACAGAGAATATTTTTTCATGGCCGGGAATGGGAACTATGATACAGTCTGCGATTGACAGCCGTGATTATTCATTGATCCAGGCTACTGTTCTTGTAATTGCACTGGCATTTGTTGTTATTAATCTGATAACAGATATCATCTATATGATCATCAACCCTAAGGTTGCCAGCGAGGCACAGAAAGGGGGAATGTAGTATGACTGAAACAAAGGTTTTAATAAAGGGAAAAATTTCTGATGAATCGCAGGCAGAAATGATACGCAGAGAGCGTATAGCCAATAATGCCTGGCACAAATTCTGCCGCAATAAGGCTGCTGTTTTCGGGTTGCTTATTGTCATGGTTATGGTGTTTTTGGGACTTTTGGCTCCTTTTATCGCAACTCATGATCCCAATGCGATTGATGTAATTCATCCATACCTTTCTCCTATGACAGATGGTCATTTTTTTGGAACAGATGATGTAGGACGGGATCTATTCAGCCGAATCATTTATGGAGCCAGAATGTCTGTTCTTGTGGCTCTGGGAAGTACATTTTTAGGCGGTGTAATAGGCATTGTTCTGGGATTGTTTTCCGGATATATGGGTGGAGTGGTAGATACAGTTATTATGCGCTGTATGGATGGCATGTTTGCATTCCCTTTTATATTGATGAGTATCCTTCTGGTTACTATATTGGGACCGGGTGTGTTTAATGTAATTCTTGCTATCGGAATCGGAAATGTGCCGCGGTTTGCCAGAGTAGTTCGCGGACAGGTCATCATTGCGAAAAATGAAGAATATTGCAATGCGGAAAAGGTACTGGGAGCTTCCAAATTGAGACTGATGTTTTCACACATTCTTCCCAATACTCTGTCAGAGGTCATTATCTATGCTACATTAAATATAGGAAGCGCAATTATTTCAGAAGCGAGCCTGAGCTTTTTGGGGCTGGGAATTCTGATTCCGACTGCGTCTTGGGGAAATATTTTAAGAAGCGGTAAAAATTGTCTGGTTAAAGCACCATGGATTGCCACGTTTTCAGGTTTGTTTATTTTCATCACAGTAATAGGATTTAATCTGATGGGTGATGGTATCCGGGATGTAATGGATCCTAAAATGAAGCGGTAAAGGAGCAGGAAATATATGAGTGAGCCAATTTTAAAAGTTGATAATCTGAAAACATATTTTTTCCTGGCAAGCGGAGTGGCAAAAGCAGTGGATGGTGTCAGCTTCAGCCTTAATAAAGGAGAAACACTGGGTATTGTAGGAGAATCCGGCTCGGGTAAGAGTGTTACTGCGAAATCAATTATCCGGCTTTTGGAATCGGTTGGGAAGATTGTGGACGGTTCCATTGAATTTGAAGGGAAAGACATCCTGAAAATGAACGATAAAGAACTGATGAAATACAGAGGAAAGGATGCCAGTATGATTTTTCAGGATCCAATGACATCTCTGGATCCTGTATTTAAAGTAGGATATCAAATGATAGAAAATCTGCGTGCTCATAACGATATCAGCAGAGAGGATGCCAGAAAAATTTGTATTGAGGCACTTCGTTCAGTAGGTATTCCGCAGCCGGAGGTTCGTTTTGATTCTTATGCATATGAACTCTCCGGAGGTATGTGTCAGCGAGTTATTATTGCAATGGCTTTGTGCAGCGGTGCAAAGCTGATTATTGCGGATGAGCCGACAACAGCATTGGATGTGACTGTTCAGGCACAGGTTCTGAAGCTTTTGAAGCAGCTCCAGGAGCAAAAAGATATGGCACTGCTTCTTATTACCCACAATTTAGGCGTTGTATGGGAAATGTGTGATAAGGTAATGGTCATGTATGCCGGCAAGACGGTAGAGTACACTGAGACTGGAGTACTTTATCAGAATCCCCTGCATCCGTATACATGGGGACTTCTGGATTCCATGCCTTCCCTGGAATTGGATGCACAGGAGCAGCTTAATACGATTAAAGGAACTCCTCCGGATTTGCGCCTTACAGGAACCTGCTGCAATTTTTACAACCGCTGTCCTTATGCCAGGCCGGTCTGCGCACAGTGTGTACCTGATACAGTAGAAGTGGAGCCGGGACATTTTGTGGCTTGTCATTTTCAGACCAGAGAAAAGCATCTTGTGCGGGGAGAGGTGAATCAATATGAAGGATGAGAAAAAGGTACTACTGGAAATTAAAAATGTAAGCAAAAGCTTTCGAATCCGGTCAAAATCTCTTCTGGGGAGAGCACAGACGCTGCATGCTTTAAGTAATGTGTCCTTGGAAATTTATGAAGGTGAGACATTGGGAATTATTGGAGAATCTGGGTGTGGTAAGTCTACACTGGGAAAGTGCATTGTCGGTCTTCATGAGCCTTCTGAGGGCGAGATTATTTATAATGGGAAATTTTTATGCAGTTCAAAGGAAAATCATTTTAAGGATGTTAGGAAAGATATTCAGATGATCTTTCAGGATCCATATTCCTCATTAAATCCCAGAAAGACCTGTCTGCAATCGATAGAAGAACCAATGCTGATCCATAAATTTGATTTGAACAGGAATGAGCGTGAACAGGAAGTACGTCGAATCATGAAAGCGGTGGGACTGGATGAGCAGCATGTGTATCGGTATCCCCATGAATTCTCCGGAGGGCAGAGGCAGAGAATCAATATTGCAAGAGCTTTGGTAATGAATCCGCATGTGATCGTCTGTGATGAGCCAGTATCAGCATTAGATGTATCAATTCAGGCTCAGGTGTTAAATTTGTTTAAAAGTATACAAAAAGAGTTCAATCTTACTTATATCTTCATATCTCATGATTTAAGTGTGATTAAATATATCAGTGATCGTATTGCTATCATGTATCTTGGACAGGTAGTAGAACTATGTGAAGCTCAGGATATTTACAAGCATCCGCTCCATCCGTACACGCAGGCGCTGCTGTCAGCTATTCCTCCGGTCAGTCCTTTTGAAAAAAAGACACGTATAGAGTTGGAGGGAGATGTCCCAAGTCCGATCGGAGAGATGGAAGGATGTCCTTTGGCAGGTCGATGTCCAAGATGTTCTGAACGCTGCCAAAAAGAAAAACCAATACTGAAGCCTGTGGGAAATGATCATCAGGTTGCATGCTTTTTATACTGAAAGGGATAAAATATGTGCTTGGATGAAAAGAAAATAGTATTTTCCATTATAGAAAAAATGGAGGATGCTATGGTAAAGGATTTACGATCCCTGGTTCAGATTCCCAGCGTTGCTGAAGATGGAGAGGGAGTTTACCCATATGGATATGAAGTGGATCGGGCATTAAAAGAATGTTTATCATTAGCGGATAAACTGGGACTGCATACCAGAGAAGTGGATGGGAGAATGGGAGTTATTGATTTGAATGAATGCCCGCCTTATCTCGGATTGTTGTGTCATCTGGATGTTGTTCCTGCAGGGAAGGGCTGGACATATCCGCCCTTTGCTGGAGTCGTAGAATCGGGGCGCATGTATGGTCGTGGCACCAGTGATAATAAAGGAGCTGTAATTTCTGTTTTGTATGCTCTATGGGCAATCAGGGAAGCTGGGATTACACTGAAAAAAGGAGTGCGCTTTCTGGCAGGTACAGATGAAGAGCGGGGGTCTTCGGATTTAAAGTATTATCGCTCATTGGAAACTCTACCGCCGGTGATGGTGTCCCCTGACGGGATGTATCCATTGATCAATGTGGAGAAAGGGCATTTAAAGGTCCGGTTTGAAGTGCCTGTGGCAGATGAGGAAAAACGGTTGATATCAATAAGCGGTGCGGAGGCTGTCAATGTGGTACCCTCGGAGGCAACCGCTGTGATTCGGGGAATTAAAGCTGCCAATGTGCGATGTGCTATTTCACGATGTCCGGAGGGACTTGAATATCAGGTAAAGGAAACGAAGGAAGGAAATATTTCTATTACGATCAAGGGAAAAGGTGCTCATGCAGCAACTCCCCAGGAGGGAAGAAATTCTCTGACAGCTTTGTATCTGCTTCTGTCGAATCTACCTCTTGGAGCTGTAAGTCAGGCAATGAGTACGTTGAGTCAGCTGTTTCCTTATGGGGAGATTTACGGAGAATCCTCCGGAGTAGCTTGTGAGGACGCAGCGTCCGGTAAGCTTACTTTAGTTAACAGTCGGGCCGGATATGAGAATGGTACACTTTGGGGACAATTGGACATCCGTTTTCCGGTGACAATGAAACGGAGACAGATTGAAGACATGCTGAAAACCAATTGTGGTTCTCGGAAGATCTATATTTCTGAAATGGAAGGAAATGAAGGTCATTACACGAAGCCAGATTTGCCTTATGTACAGGCTATGCTGCGGGCATATGCAGAGAACACAGGAAATACATCTTATCCGATTTCCATGGGAGGCGGAACCTATGTTCATGATATAGACGGCGGCGTAGCATTTGGTATATTGAGGCCGGATCAGGAACCTGTTCATACCCACGGATCAGACGAGTATTTGAATGTGGAAAATCTGGTACTCAATGCAAAAATACTGGCTCAGTCCATTTTAGATATATGCAGATAAGCATATTAATATTATTTATATATAGAAAGGATGATATATTATGGCAACCGTTACAGCAATAACAGCACAGCAGTTTACAAAGGATGAGGCAGAGCGTCTTATCGAACTTATTGGAGAGGCTACAATTACCTCATTGGATTTGGCTCCGCAGTACAAAGATGTTTATCTTCAAAGTATGCCGGAAGGATTTACGACAAAATTGGAACAGCCAAGGATCACGTTCTTTGTATATACAGCTCCGAATAAAACGGAGGATAACAAAAGGCGCTTGATCCGGGCATATCAGGATGCAGTGGATGCTTTCTATGGAGGTTCCGGAAAGGTGGGAACTGTTGTTATTTTTAAAATACACGAGGATATTAATGTGGGTGTAAATGGTGTTATGCGTCTGGATTCTAAAAAAGCATAATAAAAGAATTACTTAAAAAATATTGAAAAAGTATCCATTTGCCTGTAAAATAGGTAAATGGATATTTTTAATTATAATTAATATTTGTTTGATCAGACAGGTGGAAAGCGGAGTTGGATTTTAGTTTTGGGAAGAAAGTCATAAATTATCGCCGAAAAAATCATATGACGATACAAGAATTGGCTCAAAAGACAGAGTTGAGTACTGCGATTATCAGCCAGATTGAGAGAGGGATTGGGAATCCCACAATTAAAGTGCTGAATGATTTGGCGAATGTAATGGGAATTACCTTATCTGAACTGCTGAAAGAGGATGTAAAGAATTCAGATCTTATTCTGCGCAGTGAAGACCGTATCATCAGTTACATGGGGCAGGAGAAAAAACAGATGATGTGTAATCTTCTGGTGGATTCACCTCTTCATACCAGTCTGGATGTTTCTATGCTGACATTGGCTGCCCACTGCGAATCTGTTGATGGTCTTATGTCGCATTTGGAAGAAGAGAGCCTTTTCGTCGTGGAGGGAGAGGTTTATATTGTGTTTTCCTCTGAGGAAGAGTATCTTCTGAGAAAAGGGGATTCTATTCGGATTATGCCGGAGCAATTGCATATGTTAAGAAATGATTCAGATGAGGAATGTATTTGTATTGATATGAAGTGCAAAGTAAATTATTGATAAGAAAAGACCTTGAGATTTTCTGCGCTTATGGCAGAAGATCTCAGGGTCTTTTGATTATCATTTTTTGAGGGATGTTTCCGCATATTCGTGTTACTGTGCCTTGATTTCTTTCCACATTTCGTTGTAGATGGCATCTGCATCATCA
>JBJFCH010000131.1:0-12157 GCA_051888835.1 Oliverpabstia sp.
ATCGATGATTTTTATGAAAAAACCCGTTCTTTTTCTAAGATGAGCAGACAGGAAGAGATCGAATGTGCGCGGCAAATGAAGCAGGGAGATGCTCTTGCACGTGAGCGATTGATACAGAGTTATCTGCCGATGGCAGCCAATCGTATAAAGCGTGCACCATCTCAATATCAGAATCTGGGGCTGGTGTTATATTGTCAGCAGGCTTTGGAAAAGGCTGTGGATTCTTTTGATTTTTTTCAGGACAGTGAACCCTTTTCCCATCGGTTAAACTGGCATTTGCGACAGGCAGTTACGAGATATATGGCAGAACGGTAAGAATAACATCTGCGACAGTGCAGATGTTGACATGAGGGGACGAGAATACTATAATGAGCACGGTGTATTCCTTTTGGAGGTAAAAGAATGAATTCCAGTATAACATCGAAAGAAGCAATTTTGCTGGTGTGCAGGAAAATTGTAGCGACAAAAGGTTTATCGGCACTGAATATGAGATTGGTTGCGGATGAATGTCATATTGCACTGGGGACGTTATATAATTATTATTCGGATAAGGATGAGCTTTTGCTTTCCACGGTAGAAAGTGTGTGGAAGGACATTTTTCACATGAACCAGAAGTGCAGCACAGAGTTTTCCTTTCCTGAATATGTGAGATATATTTTCGAGTGCGTTCAGAAAGGGGCGGAAGAATATCCGAATTTCTTTACAGCCCACTCCATCAGCATTGCCAATTCTCAAAAAGGTCAGGCAAAAAGTATCATGGAATGTTATTTTCAGCATATGAAAAACAGTATGCTGGAAGTATTGGAAGCGGATGGAAACGTAAAAAGTGATGCGTTTACTGAGGATTTTACAGAATCTGAGTTTATGGAATTTGTCCTTGATAATCTGTTATTGCTGCTTGTAAAAGGAAAAACAAGCTGCGACTCGCTCGTTGAAGTGATATGCAGAACTGTATATCAGATGTAATCTATGAATAGGATTTCCCGTGATCAGGCGGGATTTCTTTTATAATCAAAATGAACATTGTTCAGAATAGGAGGAAAAACTTATGCAGGCAATTTTTGAAACATTATTTGACATTGTGTATCTGGTCACAGTGATTACACTGGGAATCATTATGATACGCGGCAGTAAAGGAAAGAAACAGTACTTTCTGTTTGGGGTGATGGCGGTGACGCTGGGGTGCGGAGATGCCTTTCACCTTGTACCGAGAGCAATCGCTCTTTGTACCACCGGACTGGAAAATTATACAGCGGCTCTTGGTATCGGCAAATTAATTACATCTGTCACAATGACATTGTTTTATGTGCTGCTGTACTACGTATGGCGTTTCCGCTATCAGATTGACGGAAAGAAGAATGTAACTGCAGCTGTGTGGGTACTGGCTGTTTGTCGTATTGTTTTATGTCTCATGCCGCAGAATGCATGGACCGGCAGCAATCCGCCACTTTCCTGGGGAATCTATCGAAATATTCCATTTACAATCCTGGGAGTGTTGATTGTGGTTTTGTTTTATAAAAGCGCAAAGGATACACAGGATCAGCCGTTCCGTTTCTTGTGGCTGGCTGTTGTGATCAGCTTTGCATGCTATATACCGGTAGTGTTGTTTGCCGATACGATACCGCCGGTGGGAATGCTGATGATACCGAAGACCTGTGCCTATGTCTGGGTAGTACTGATTGGTTATAATGCGATGAAAGGAAATAAGTGAAAATGAAAAAATATCTGAACATTTCTCTGATTTATGCGGTTGCAGCTATGGTAGGAGGCGTTTTCTATCGGGAATTTACAAAATGGAATGGATTTACAGGGGTGACAGCACTTGGTAAGGTACATACACATTTGTTTTTGCTGGGTATGCTGATGTTTTTGATCGTATCTTTATTTGCAGAACACCATGATCTGCAGAAACAAAAGCTCTTTAGGGTTTTTTTATGGGTTTATAATATAGGAGTTCCGCTTACCGCAGTCATGCTGGCTGTGCGTGGTATCGCACAGGTACTGAATGTATCGTTATCTTCAGCAGCCAATGCTTCTATTTCGGGAATCGCAGGAATCGGACATATCTTAACCGGTGTCGGTTTGGTTCTTCTTTTGATATCTCTGAAAAAGACGGCAGAGAGTGTAGGGTGAATAGTATGAGTAAACGCTCCATTTTTCATGTAAAAAAACGTACTTTGCTTGCCGTAGCCGGATGTGTCTGGATGATAGCCGGTTTTAATGTTGCAAGACTCGGGGTGCTTTCCTACAGGAAAATCATACCATTTACGATTTTACATATTTTATTATCCGTCTTTGTTTTTTGTGCGTTCGGTTTTATGTTTTATAAAATGAGTATCAAGCATACCAGGCGGATTAAAGGATACAAAGAAGAGTTCCGGCCGGTATGGCATTTCTTCGATATAAAAGCTTACTGCATTATGGCGGTTATGATGGGCGGCGGGATCTGGCTTCGCTCGTCCGGACTAGTACCGGATCCGTTCATTGCTGTATTTTATACAGGTCTTGGATGCGCATTGGCACTTGCCGGAGTACTTTTTTGGATTAAGTTTGTTTTGTATAAAACAGAAAAAATGGTTTCCCTATCTGCCTGATTTTCGTAGAACAAGGCTCTTCTGGCATATAGGGAAGCCAAAAACCAAGATTCTATAATTCTAACTTTTAAAGTTGCATCGATATAGTGAGATTTTCAAAAATATATCTGTTAAAAATAAGTAAAAATCATAATTTTAAGCAGATGTGAGCAGATAGAAACTTTCATTTTCAAAGATATAGATAATAAAATCCTGCTGAATGAGCTATTTTAGGCAGATAGAATAAGAGATTCATAAGTTTCTATCTTATAAACGTCTATTTTTTCATCGCTATAGTGAATATTCGACGAGCTATCCGTCGGAATTGCTTGTTATATCTATAGTTCTTTCGCAAAGATATGATGTTGGAATCAAAAGGACATGCATTTTCATGTAAGTATGAAATGCATGTCCTTTATCATGAATTACTTATTGAACTTTAAAAAGTTTTGCTGCACTTCCGTAGAAGAGTTCCTGTGCGATTTCCAATGCAGTGGCTTCGTCATACTGACCAAATTAGAAGCACCTTTGCAGGAAAATATATCACATTTGAGGCTCTGGAAAACTTCAAGGTTGAAAACGGTAAGATTATGGAGTTCTGGGCTATTGGCCTGATAAAAAAATTGAGAAAAAACGGAAATAAATCCGTATAAATAGTGGCAGATACGTTTATGATAAAAATAAATAAAATATCGGAACGTAAATGCAACGAAAAAAAATACGTTGCATTTACGTATCAAGCATGATACGATAAATGCAACGTATTTGGAGGTGAAAACAGAAATGAAAGAAAATAAAAGTTTAGAATTTAAAGCCACAATTACAAATTCATTTTTAAAAACTGTTAGTGCTTATAGTAATTTTAGAGGTGGAGAAATTTTGTTCGGGGTAAATGATGATGGTTCGGTATGTGGAATCGATAATCCCGATCAGGTTTGCTTAGATATAGAAAATAGAATAAATGACAGCATTTCTCCAAAACCGGATTTTGAAATAGATATTGATGATTCGAAAAAAATAATTAGATTAATCGTCCATGAAGGACAGTACAAACCTTATTTATATAAAGGAAAAGCATATAGAAGAAGTGATACAGCTTCTATAGAGGTGGACCAGGCGGAGCTAAAGGAACTTGTTTTACAGGGAAGTAATTTATATTTTGAAGAATTACCTTGTGGAAGAGATGATTTAGTCTTTCAAGAATTAAGCGCTAAGCTTATGAAAAATTTAGATATCAAAGAGGTATCGGAGGATGTTTTACGTACTCTCGGACTTTTCACTAAAGACAAAAAGTTTAATAATGCAGCAGCTTTACTTTCAGATGAGAATGATTTTTATGGAATTGATATTGCCCGTTTTGGCAATTCCATAAATGAAATAATGGATAGAGAAACGATATCCAAGACATCCGCATTAAAACAATATGATGCCGCACTCAATATGATTAAAAGGTATTATCAATATGAAGAAATATCTGAGATAGAACGAAAAAAAGTAGATTTAGTTCCAGAAACTGCTTATCGAGAAGCAATTGCAAATGCTTTGATACATCGGGACTGGAGTATAAATTCTCATATTCGTATATCTTTGTTTTCTGACAAGATAGAGATTAAGTCTCCAGGGGGTCTGCCCAGAGGGATAACGGCAGAAGAATATATGAAGGGAGATATTTCCTGTTTAAGAAATCCTATATTGGGGAATGTGTTTTTTAGATTGCATTATATAGAAATGTTTGGAACGGGAGTAAGACGTATTTTATTAGCATATAAAGATGCAAAAATAAAGCCTAAATTTGAAATCACGGATAATGTGATAAGCGTAATATTGCCTGTGACAGCAGATCAATATCAGGTGACCAATGATGAAGCAAAAGTCATAAGTGCACTTGAGAATGGAAAACAGTTATCAAGCAGCGAGATTGCGAAGGTAACCGGCTATACGAAATCGAAGGTTTTAAGATTGATGGAACATTTGAGGGAAAAGGATTATATCAAGATTATTGGTAATGGACGAGGGACAAAATACAGTTTGTAAAAATGATTTCGGTTTGGATTTTCGAAGATTGGATATGTGAGTGGTTCTGAAAGGAAAACAGAACTTCTCCATTTAGAACAGATGACAATAACGAACGATTACAAAAAAATAACATTGTTTATAAAAAATTTATAAAAGAAACACAACCGCACCAAGAATCAATCACACTTAAAAAATAAAATTATGAAAAACGAAAGGAGATTTCATAGTTTATGAAAAAAGTAAGGAATTGTAAAGGAAAAATTGGTGCGGGAATTGCGGCGGTAGTTTTATCAGGCTGTCTTTTTTCTCAGAATCCAATGGATGTCTATGCGGCAGGAGGTCTGGATATGAGTACGGATTATCCGGGGATTACTGTGAAGGCAGGAGAAAGTGTAAGTTTTGATCTGGATTTTTCAACGGCAAAAGGCGAGAATTGTGATGCGGCACTTTCGATTGTATCCATTCCGGAGGAGTGGGAAGGATATTTCCAGGGGAATAACGGACAGATCAGCAAAGTGCATGTGGATGGAGATGCTGTAGATGGAGGACAGGATCTGGCAACATTTAAACTGTCTCTTCCGGATGAGGCAAAAGAGGGTACTTACCATGTAGTGCTGAAAGCAGATGGAGGCGATGGAAATACAGATACTCTGGATCTGGAGATTGCGGTTAACGAGAAGGTGACCGGACAGGGAACTTTTACTTCCGAATATCCGGAACAGCAGGGTGCAACGGGAACCAGTTTCAGCTTCGATATGACGATTGCAAATAACAGAGCGGCAGAACAGTCCTACAGTTTATCTGCAGAGGCAGAAAGCGGCTGGTCAGTTTCTTTTACACCATCGGGAGAAAGTACCCAGGTTGCCAGCATGACTGTGGATGCAGGCAGCAGTCAGGATCTTACGATAGATATTGTTCCGCCGGAAAATATTGAAAAGGGAGAGTATACCATTCCCTGTACAGCAGCTTCCGCAACAGAAACATTAACGACAGAACTGAAGGTCATTATCACAGGTACTTATGATGTTAAGTTGTCCACGAAAAGTGAAAATCTGAATGTGGATGCTTATGCAAATACGGAGAAAGCCATAACACTTACAGTTACAAATGAAGGCAATGTAGATCTGGAAAATCTGGAACTGACCTCTTCTGCACCTTCAAACTGGGAAGTAAGATTTGAAGAGTCTACGATCGAAACACTGGAAGCAGGAGGTTCCAAAGAAGTGACAGCATATATCAAACCGGATTCCGATGCACTGACCGGTGATTATATGGCGACAATTTCCATTAGCAATGATGAAACTTCATCGGATGTGGAACTTCGTGTTTCGGTAAAAACCCATACGGTATGGGGTGTATTTGCTGTAGCAGTTATTATTGCACTGTTGGCAGGTTTGAACTTTATTTTCAAGAAATACGGAAGAAGGTAAAATATGGCGCAGAATCAACGTACAATCATCAAAACCACAAATTTGACAAAAAAATATGGAGAGAAGATTGCAGTTAACCGTTTGAATTTATCGATCAACGAAGGAGAAATATTTGGGCTGTTGGGCCCAAATGGTGCGGGAAAAACGACGACGATTCTGATGCTGCTCGGTCTTACGGAGCCGTCTGAAGGAAAAGCTGAGATTCAGGGAATGGATTGTACCAGAAAATCCATCAATATTAAAAAAATAGTAGGATATCTTCCGGATAATGTAGGATTTTATCCGGATATGACCGGAAGAGAAAATCTCAGATTTACCGGCAAATTGAACGGGCTGGATGGGGAAATGCTGGAAGAAAGAATTAATATACTTCTGGAAAGAGTAGGCATGACACAGGCCGCCGATCAGAAGACGGGAACGTATTCGAAGGGTATGAAACAGAGGTTGGGTGTAGCAGATGTTTTGATAAAAGATCCGAAAATTATCATTATGGATGAACCTACTTTGGGTATTGATCCCCAGGGAATGAGTGAGCTTCTGAAACTTATGCGAGAATTGTCCGTTAAAGATGGCAGAACACTGCTGATTTCTTCTCATCAGCTTTATCAGATACAGCAGGTCTGTGACCGGGTAGGCATTTTTGTAAATGGAAATCTGGTAGCCTGCGGAGGCATTAAAGATCTGGGAAAACAGGTACAAAAAGAAAATCATTACACTCTGGAAATGAGTATTACTCCTTTGGATGAGAAAATCATGGAAAAGATAGAAAGTCAGCCGGGAGTGGACAGTATAGAAAGAGATAAAGATATGATTACGGTACAGTCAAGAAAAGATATTCGTGGAATGCTGACAGAATATCTGGGAAAAAATGGTTATACCATTCTTCATTTCCATCAGCGAGGCGGGGATCTGGATGAAATCTACCGATTATATTTTGAAAAGGCGGGACAAAATGATGAAAAGAATAGCAGTGAAACAAAAACCAGGAGACATTTTACGTTTCCTTTTGGAAAAAAGTCAGAGAAAGACTGAGCGGGATACCGGTTTAAAAGCACTGTTTCAAAAAGAATTAGCAGATCATCTGAGAAGTAGACGTTTTATCATTATTCTGATTTTGATTTACGCTACCAGCTTTGCGAGTCTTTATGGAGCGATTTCCGGTATCAATGACGCAATCCAAAACGACAGTAACTTTATATTTTTAAAATTATATACCTCCAGCGGTAATTCCATCCCTTCCTTTATGAGTTTTATCGCATTGTTAGGACCGTTTTTGGGACTGACGCTGGGGTTTGATGCCATCAACAGTGAACGGTCAAACGGAACTCTGAATCGGCTGGTAGCACAGCCCATTTACCGGGATTCTATTATTGTAGGAAAATTTCTGGCAGGAACCGCTGTGATAGCCATTATGATTTTTTCCATGGGGATTTTGATCGGAACCATAGGTATCTTGAGTACAGGTATTATTCCGGAAAGCGAGGAAATATTCAGGATTTTCTTCTTCCTGCTTTTTACGGTAATTTATATTGCCTTCTGGCTGGGCTTGTCGATCTTTTTTTCGGTTGTATGCAGGCATTCCGCAACATCGGCGCTGGCAGTGATTGCCGTATGGATTTTCTTTGCCATATTTATGAGCCTTCTGGCAAATATTATCGCAAATGCAATATATCCTATAAACAACCAGTATGAAGCGATGATGAACTCTTTAAGTAATTATAATCTGGAACTGAATCTGAATCGTATTTCGCCATATTATCTGTACAGTGAGGCGGTTTCGACGATCATGAGTCCGACAGTCCGTTCGGTAAATGCAGTTACCGTAAGTCAGCTGGATGGCGCTATTTCCGGATATTTGTCACTGGGACAGAGTCTGCTTCTGGTATGGCCTCATCTGACCGGGCTGATCGCCCTGATGCTGGCGGCATTTGCCGGTTCCTATGTGGGATTTATGAGACAGGAGATTCGTTCGACCTGATAATAAAATGATTGTGAGAGGGAGATTTTCTCCCTCTTTTTTGCGCCCGAATATTCATTTCACAGTTATTTCATATTTGGCATAAGCTGTGTTTAAATAGAGTTTAATTTCGTGTTTTATTCTTTATCCATGATTCGCCGCATGTAAAACATGCGTTTCTCATGGCTGCACGACGGGACTTTCGTGGTAAAATCTCACAAATTCAGGGGGCTAGTAGAATGTATTTGATTATAAATGGAACGGAAAACAGGAAAATTCATGAGAATATTGAACAGTATGCTTTTGTGGAAGGATTTTTAACTTGTGATCTGCATCAGTATCTTGAAAACAGAAGTCTTGCAGATGGACTTATGCTGTTTATGGATTCGGAGGGCATCCGAAAGCAGTCAAAAGATACGATGAATATTCTGTTTATGAGCTGTCCGATTATATTGGTACCGGCATCCATGGAGGATATGGCAGAACTTCGTACAAGGAAAGATTGTGTTACGGAACTGGCAGGTTTTCCGTTTGGGATAAGAAATTTTAAAAAATGTGTGGCTGATTATGTGAGTCCGGAGATTTTGAAGAATCGAACCCTATATTTTGGGGACCTTCGGATTAACAGAGTGGGAAGAAGTATTTGTTTCAGAGACAGAGAACTGAATTTGCGGGGATATGAATACGATATATTTCTTATGCTGATTGAACATGCAGGTGATGTGGTTCCGAGGGAATTTATCAACCAGTCTCTTCCACCGAGAAAAAGAAATTCGCTGAGAAATGTGGATACGCATATAAAATGTATTCGCAAGAAAGCCGGAATGGAGGATATTATCCGGTCTGTACGGCCGATTGGATACTCCATTCCGATTGGGCAGCTGTATAAGATTACAGTGGGAGGACAACGGTGAATGTGCTTCCCTTTTTCAGTTGACTGTCTACAGAGATAGTTCCATGATGGAGAGCGATTATTTTTTTCACAAGAGGGAGACCCAATCCATTTCCTTCAGAAGAACGAGAAAGATCTCCCTGATAAAATTTGTCAAAGATCAGGTGCTGCGCTTTGGGATCAATGCCGATACCATTGTCTTTGATGGTGATTTTCACAAAAGAGCCTTCTTGATGAGCAGTGATGTGGATCTCACTGTCTGAAGGGGAGAATTTGATGGCATTATCGATTAGATTCATCCATACCTGTTTTAGTAGATGTTCAGTCCCTGTAATGTTCAGTTCATCCATATCCAGAAAAAAGGACAGATTTTTCTTACTCCATTTGCTTTCCAGAAGAACAACAGATTCCCGGATCTGTTCACTGACGTTGAAAAAAGAAGAGTCCGATAAAATGGACATACTTTCTACTTTAGACAAGTTCAGAATGTCAGATGCCAGAGATGTCAGCCTTTGGGATTCATCGATAATGATGTCCAGATATTCTTCCTGCTCCTCTTTCGTCAAATTCCCCTTTTTCAATAATCGGGCAAAACCGAGAATCGACACCATAGGAGTTTTGAATTCATGGGAAAAATTATTTACAAAATCAGAACGCAGAAGTTCGATTCCGGCCAGTTCTTCGGTCATTTGATTAAAACAGACAGACAATTCTTTGAATTCCCGGGGATGTTCCAGGTGAATCTTCGTATCAAAATTTCCTTCAGATACTTCATGAATAGCGTGCATCAGTTTGTTGATCGGACGCAGAGGCAGATGTCCGATACACAGTGTCAGTACGGTTCCGATCAGAATACTGATCAAGGCCATCTGTACAAGGAAAGGTCCCAGAGGAGCGGTCGGCGGTTGACCCGGCAGGAGATCATGACCGGATAAAAATACAATCAGAAGATTGCTCAGGAACATGGTCAGGCATAAAAGAAGAAAGACAATGCCTGTACTTATAAATACCATAGTTGTGGAAACAGAGAATTTTTTCTTCATAAAATATCCTCCTCGTGCTTTATCTGTGCTTTATACCCCAACCCACGGATCGTGATAATGGAAAAATCAGGGCAGTTCTCAAAACGGTTCCTAAGGCGGTTAATATGTACACTGACAGTAGCGTCCGTAGAAGTGGATGAAGGACCCCAGATATCATCCATAAGCTGAATCCGTGTAAATATCTGATTAGGATAGGACAGAAGTTTATATAACAGATAAAATTCTTTTTGCGGCAGAATCTGCGTTTCGGAGCCGGTTGTTACAGTCAGAAGATCATAATTCAATGTAGTGCTGCCGATGGTGAGCTTACGTTCTGCCACGATCCGAGAACGCCTGAGCAGCGCTTTTACACGCAGAAGCAATTCTTCTTCATCAAATGGTTTTGTCATATAATCATCTGTACCTGAAAGAAATCCATTTTTTATATCTTCCGGCATCTGTTTGGCGGAAAGCATAAGGATCGGCACATTGTTTTTACAGTCGCGAAGAAGTTTGGCAAAAGAACAGCCATCCATTTCAGGCATCATAATATCCAGAATAATCAGATCGATTCGGGATTCTTCCATAATGCCCAGCGCCTCCCTGGCTGAGGAGGCACAAAAGTCTTTATAGCCGGCCTGCGTAAGTACTGCGTGGAGAAACCGGCGGATATGTTTATCATCGTCTATCACTAAAATCTGAATCATTGTAATACCTCCAGAATAATCGAGAATGTTTTAATAGTATAGCATATAATTTTAAACAGAAGTTAAATTATTATGGGAGAACCAAAAAACGCAAAATTTTTGTATAAAAAATGCGGAAATATGATATAATAATAAAAAAGAAAATGCGAAAACCAACTATTTTGGACTAATAAAAAACGCGATTTTTGGGGGCGCTATATGTTTAAAAGAAAAATATACGACAAAATGCTTGAATGGAAAAAGACTTCTGAGGGAAGAAGTGCACTTTTGATTGAAGGAGCCAGACGAATTGGAAAATCCACAGTGGCAGAGGCATTTGCTAAAAATGAATATGAGAGTTACATTATAATTGATTTCGCAAAAGCATCAAAAGAAGTCAGGGATCTTTTTGAAGATGTCTCAAATCTGAATTATTTATTCTTACAGCTACAATTGAGATATAGAGTAGATCTTCATGAAAGAAAATCTCTGATTATTTTTGATGAAGTGCAGTTGTGCCCGAAAGCCCGTCAGGCAATCAAAGCATTAGTACAGGATCATAGATATGATTATATGGAAACAGGTTCTCTGATTTCCATAAAGAAAAATGTAAAGGATATTTTGATTCCGAGTGAGGAAAGAAAGCTTGCGATGTATCCGATGGATTATGAAGAGTTTCTTTGGGCATTGGGTGATGAAACAACGATTCCGCTTTTAAGAAAATGCTATGATGCATCAATGGGATTGGGTGATCAGATGAACAGGAAACTGATGAGAGATTTCCGCCTGTATATGCTGGTAGGTGGAATGCCGCAGGCAGTAGACGAATACATCAGGACTAATAATTTCAGATTTGTGGATCAGGTGAAAAGAGATATCCTGAATTTGTATGAGGATGATTTTATGAAGATTGATCCGACTGGTCGAATTTCAATGCTGTTTGATGCAATTCCTGCGCAGTTAAACAAGAATGCTGCAAGATATCAGGCATCTTCTGTACTTGGAGGGGCGAAACCTGATAATATTCTGGAATTGATAGCTGAACTTAAAGACTCTAAGACGGTGCTTGTTTCTTATCATGCAAATAATCCGGATGTTGGAATGGCAAATAGCAAAGACTTGAGTAGATTTAAGCTGTTCCTATGTGATACCGGATTATTTACGACACTTATGTTCAAAGATAAGGATTTTACGGAAAATATTATTTATGAGAAGCTTTTGAGTGATAAACTTAGTACCAATCTTGGATATTTGTATGAAAATGTTGTTGCCCAGATTCTTGCAGCAAATGGAAGTGAACTGTTCTACTTCACTATGTTAAATGAAGTATCAAAACACAATTATGAAGTGGATTTCCTGATTACAAGAAAGAATAAAATCTGTCCTATTGAGGTAAAATCATCAGGATATAAAACACATAAATCTCTGGATGCATTTACTGAAAAATTTTCTGACAGGATATTATGGAGATATTTGATTTATACAAAAGATTATACAAAGGATGCAGATGTTTTTTGCTTACCTGTTTATATGGCACAGTTTTTATGATTGAATGAGACAGTGGGGAGATGAGTCTGTCCC
>JBJFCH010000132.1:0-12139 GCA_051888835.1 Oliverpabstia sp.
CGAAGCCTTTGTCCTTTGAAATCGTCAGATGAATCAGTCTCTTTTCTTTTTCCGGAATGGCGATCACACTCTCAATGGCATTGTCCAGGGCATTTCCAAACAGAGCACTGATATCCATGATGTCCATGAAATTCAGAAGACTTCCATCTGCCACAACAGTCAGCTTAATATCGTTCTGCTGGCAATACAGGCTCTTTCCAGTCAGGATCGTATCCAGAATCTTATTTCCGGTTTTATTCTGTGCCTCATAGGATTCAATTTCGCTTTCCATTTTGTCCAGATATTCCAGTGCATCCTTGGAGTCAAATTCCTCACGCAGCAGATTGATCTGATGCTTCAGATCATGATATTTCTGATTTACCATATCCACACTTTTTTTCGAAATCTGGTAATTCGCATACTGCATATCCAGGATGTTCTGCATATTATCAAAATCCACCTTAAGCTGCAGCTCGATCAGCTGTATATGATAGGCAAACAGAATCGCCAGCCCACCCAGATCCACCCAGGTATGGATATTGAAAAGTTCCCGCGGAAGCTGTGCAGAAAAAGGCGTGTTAACAGATGCATAGCTGAGATTGCTCATGAAGTAAACTGCAATCCCGATCACCGCTACCATAGCCAATTCCCGGCTGTTAATGTGCACATCAATAGAAGCCCGATATACTTTCCGCCCGACCAGAAACAAAATACCCTGCACCAGAATATATGTGGCAATCAGATATAAAATCTGTAAAACGGACGGCTTCGATGCAGTTCCTCTTATTGCAAAAAAACACAGAAGCCACTCCAGAGAAGCGGAAAATTCCCCGATGATAAACATATGAATGGTATAATACAAGGTATTGATCCGATTCATATCATTGGCAAAATATATAAGAGCATATAAAGATGCAAACTCTACAAACAGGCATGGCCAGAACAACAGCGTTGGTACCCCGTCTGTAACCGCCATGAACAGGATCAGAAAAGCCCCCAGAAGAATAGACAGTATCCTTTTTTTGTTGTTCCAGGGATGCTTTTTCTTTAAAAATGTAAAGCCCAAAGCAGCAAGTACATAGGAAACCGCGTAGAGTATTCCCGGCGGATTTATCCACATCTCTCCCATTATTTACTTACCTCGTTCATATAATCATTGAGCCTGTTGAGAAGTTCTTTTTTTCTGGAACGGCTTACCTGGATCACATCATTCCCCACCATCAGGTCGTTTCCGCAGATTCCGTTTACATGCTCCAGATTTACCAGATAACACTTATTGCAGCGAAAAAAATGTTCCGCCTCCAGGGTGGTTTCCACATCCTTCATAGAACCTTTGTTTTCAAAGTTTCCCTTATCTGTATGATAAATCAGATCGTGATCCCGAACCTCCACATAATGGATTCCCGGAATCTCCAGCTTTTTCATTCCGCCCTTTATGGAAATGGAAATATACTTCTTTTTCCGGCGCTCCAGACGGGTCAGCGCGCGTTCGATTTTCTGTGAAAATGCAAAATAGGAAAGAGGCTTCAGCACATAATCCAACGCATCGACTGTATAGCCTTTCATTGCATACTGCGGCGTGTTGGTAATAAAAATGATCACCACTTCATCGTCCTTCTCCCGGATTTTTTCCGCGGCTGTCATTCCATTCATAAACTGCATTTCAATATCCATGAGGATGATATCAAAATTGCATTTGTACTCTTCCGCAATGTCTTCCCCATCCTGAAAATACTCAATCTTTAATTTCTTACCGCTTTCTTCCTGATATCGGTTCAAATATTTTTTTAATTTCTCCGCGTAACCCTTATCGTCTTCCACAACTGCAACCCTTATCATATTGGCCTCCTTCACACCTTCCCTTTTTTGGGAATATTCACGTTCAAAAGCGCTTTTTCCGTAATGCTAAAATAAGCATCTGCCCAATAGGCAGATGCTCATGAAGCAGCTTTGTTTTCCTCATCATCCTATTGGATTTATCTTAGCATTTTTCCTGTGGAAATGCAACGATTCCTGAAGTCCGGCCATAAATTACCGCTGCCCTTTTCGGGCTTTCAGTGCCTTCTGCTCTTCGGGAAGATTCTTTTCTATGGTAAACATAAAAATCAGGATTGCACAGAGCGCGTAAGCGGCTGTTTCCACCCAGATATAGCTGACTCCGATGGCCACCTGTGTTCCGATCGTCTGCCCTGCTTTACCCATGGAAACACTTGCCATCTGGTCGTATCCGCATGCATTGAGGATTGCGCTGAAAACAGCGTTCATGATCGGTGTTCCTGCAACCATAATGGAGCTGTAGATGGACATGGTGAGACCGTCTGTACGAAGCCCCCGTTTAAATTCAATGTGGTCGATCACATCCGCCAGAATCGCCAGAATCAGATAGGCAGCCGGTGCGGAACCGAGACATTTGATCGCCACGCCAACGGCAGTGATGACAATATTTCCGCCGCCAAAGCCTGCGATCACACCGCCGATCACGCCCAGGACCATGCCCCAGAATACCACCATTCTTTTTCCGAATTTATTTGCCAGCGGAACCACAAATACAGCAGCCACCGCCATGGGAATCGCACCCATGATTGCCAGAAGAGACTGAGAAGCTCCCCAGGCATCCGCAGAACCAAAAAAGGTATTGTCCAGAACCCACTTACAGAAGTATGCCATGGAACCGTTTTTCAGGGCACCGCTCCACTGGAAAGACATATAAAAGAAAATGGCGATCCACCACGTTTTTTCGCTGGTGACGGCCTTAAGCTGTTCTCCGATGGATGCTGTTTTTTTCTGTTCTCCGTTCTGATCAGAATCCCCTTTATCCATCAGTTCCTCGGTCACTCGCTCACGGGTAAATCGGAACTGAAGATAAATCGTCAGGCCACTGAAAATTGCGATGGCCAGCATGGCAACAAACCACAATCTCTGGTCTTCTTTCAGAGCAAAGGAAACCAGAATCGGGAATACCATGGAACCGGCTCCCATGACGCCCAGACCGGCCATATTGGTAAAGGAAGCCAGTGCTCCACGTTTCTGGCTGTCTCGCGTGGAGACCGGAACCAGTGTGGAATTTGCTGTGTTGTAAATCGGGTATGCAAAAGAATAAAACAGGTTATACGCAATTGCCACCCACACCATTTTGGCTGTGCCTTCAAAAGGTACAATAAACATCAGCACACTTGCCACAGACAGGGTAAAGGCAGAAAGTAAAATCCATGGTCTGGCTTTTCCTGCCTTTGTTCTGGTCCGTTCGATCAGCTGTCCCACGATCAGGTTTGCGGCAACGATCAGAATCGTGGAAAACAGCTGCAGTGTCGTAAGGAATGAAAGATTCAGCTTCAATACATCTGTAAAATAGCTCTGCAGAATACTGGTAAAAATACCGGATGAAAGCAGTGCACCGAAAGGACCGATCAGATATCCCAGCAGCATTTCCGGCATTTTCACTTCGCTGGTCTTAATCTGGGATTTTGTCAGCGGGCTGTCCCAGATACTCTTTTTCTGTTTGCTCATCTTCTCTCTTCCTTTCTTTTATCTAAGTTCAAAGGAAAGGAAATCAAAGCTTCCTTTTCCCTGGAATTTAAAGAACAGTGCCTGCCTTTCCCCTGGAGCATGCAGCTCTGTCACAAACCCATGCACATTTCTGGTCGGCTTGATTTCCACCTTTGCAACAGGACTGCCATTTTCTTCCGTACAGATATATAAAAGCCCCTCAGCTTTTCCTTTTACATTGACACGGATTTTCTTCGTATTGGTAAGGTCAAAATATTTAAAGCCTGCAACTGCGCCGTCGCACATGTTGGAAATATACTGATCCGGGCCTTCCTCCCGGTCTCCTCCATCCTGCGTCAGAAATGGGCTGTTCTTCTTTGGATGCTTGATCATGCTCAGAAAGCGGGTTCCGTCTTTTCCATAAATATTGCACGCAATGTATGAAGGATACGTTCCTTTTCCCGGAAGCGGACCGCCATTTAATCCGCAGGACGTCATCTCCGCCTGATAAAATCTGCCGTTTTCAAAGCGGATTTCCTCCGCCATCGCCTGTCTGGAGGACTGCTTGCGATTGCTGTGGCGATGATAGAAAACATAGTATTTTCCGTTGAGCTCAATCAGACTTCCATGGGTATTCCCGGTACAGTTTTTCGCATGCTTTACATCTGTCACACCCGGAAGTCCGATGTCCCCGTTGCTCACCAGAACACCGCCGAACTGAAATCCGTTTCTGGGGTTATCGCTGGTGGCATAGCACAGCTCATGGCTGTTCAGCGTGCTGTAGATGAAGTAGTATGTATCCCCGAATTTACGCATGGAACTGGCCTCCAGAAAAGGATGCCCCTCATAGGGAGTTCCCGGTGCTTCTTTTGCGCCGGCAATTCCGATATATTCCGGTCCGGTCAGGACAGTCAGCATATCGGAAGGATCCAGTTCAAAGCACATTGCACCGTGTTCCGTGGGTTTGGAACCATCCAGCAGAATGGGGTTTCCGGTCAGCGCGAATCCAGTGTAAAGGTAAAGTCGTCCGTCGTCGTCCATAAAAATCCCCGGGTCAAACTGGAGAGGCTCATTCTTTTTTCCAATAGGTGTCCCATCATTATATTTTACATAACCATAGAATTCATATTTTCCTGCAGGCTCATCGCAGACTGCTACAGAAATCATCTTCGTTCCGCCCATAAAATAGTACAAATAAAACCTTCCGTCCGGTCCCTGCACCATATCCGGTGCTGCCAGCCCATTGGTCAGGCGGATGCGGGGCGCTGCCGGATCCTGCTCTCTTTTAAAAATCACACCCTCATACTTCCAGTTTCCCAGATCATCCACCGGTGCGGACCAGCACACGTAATCTCCCAGACAAAAATTCAGTCCGTTAAAAATATCATGGGAGCCATATACGTACACCCGGTCTCCTACCACGTGGGGCTCGGCGTCCGGTACATATTCCCAGCTTGGCATATATGGATTAAATGCCTGTTTTGTCTTCATTTGCCTTCCTCCTTAGATCACAATCCGAAAATTTCAACCGATATCATTGTGCAATATTATACCATTGAAAAATTATCCGTACTTCTTTTTACGCAAAATGTTCAATTTTCAGCGTGAGTTGTTGCGACTCAATCAGTAAATATTTTCTGCAGACAGTTATACAGGGAAATATGCCAGTTCCCTGCTGAATGGTACCGCATGGGATATGTATCAAAGGAGATGTTCACGCCCTCCTGCAGTCTCGGTTCTGTCCGAAGCAATCCCTTATAATCCCCAATTTGTCCCGGCAGAGCAAAGTCAAAGGTACCGCTGCTGATGTACCAGTAATGAATGGGCAAATCCTGAAATTCCTCTGACTGCAGCGTTTTCCGGAAATATTCCGCATCAGTCCGGCTTCCGCTGAAGGTACCGAACCAGGAAAAGTAGTCAAGACTTCCGCATATCACAGAATGGATGGTTGTCACTGCACCTCTGGAAAGCCCGGCAAATGCCCTGTGATCCCGGCTCTCAGAAAATCCTTTCTCATCGGCAGTCACTGCATATGTGGAATAACGGTTCTCTACAGCCGGCATCAGGTCGTTTCGCAGTTCCTCATGGAAGGAATAAGTCAGTACATCTAAATCATCTTTGCAATCATTTTCAACGTAGAATGTAGGTGTCACCACGATGAGCGGCTCAATGATCTCCTGTTCAATCATCTGATCCAGCATAGTCTTATTTTCGGGATGGGTTACAAGCCAATATTTCTCATCATCTCCCGTTCCGTGCATCAGATAGAGGATATTATATTCTTTATTTTGATCATACCCTGACGGAAGATATACCATAACTGTCTTGCTCACATCTCGCATATCCGTTGCATAAGCTTTCGTCTGGTAAACAAATTCCTCCACCGTTCCCTGTGACTGCGCAGGGGCACTGTCAACTTTCCCCGGCACTCCCAAGATTTCTCCTTCTGCCACCTGTTTCCCACGTACACGCAAAAAGTTCACACCCCAGACTGACAGAAATACCAGAATCATAGTCAGAACTGCTGCAGTAGGTGCAATCCATTTTCTGTTTGGTTTCTCCTTTTTCCGGACCATCTGAAAAGTCCCAATAATTCCGCCCAGTATTGCAGCCACGGCTTGGTACAAATAAATCACATTAAACCAGGTCGTTTCCGCATGGTTCGTAAAAAATCCGCAGATGCCGGCACCGATTCCCACCAAAATCAGAAAAGCCGGGCACTTTCCTCTATATGCAGCATAAGTAATCAGACCAAAACACAGTTCCAGAATTAGCACGGTGAGCAATGCCGCTATATCTCCCAGCATGATATACCGAATGATCTGAATTCCTCCCAGAATCCACAGAACTGCCGCAATAAAAATCGCATATTTATTTCTGATGCGCATATTCTTCCTCCAGTAAAATTATTTTCCTTTTCAAGGATACCTATATTATACTGCAATTTTTCCATAACTGGCAAAGTCTTCGCAAGCTGCCTTTGTCTGAACGCAAGCTGTCTTTTAAGTCGAATCCTGTCGAAATCTTTTCCTTTACAATCCGTTAAATACCGTTTATGATAAATAACATCTATTATTCTTTCGGCATTTCGCCGATATGTTTCCCTTTTACGATAAATCTTTTCAAAAAGCCATTTCCCATATTACATGATTGTAACTATTCCCCATTTTTTGTATAATAAGAAAGGAGAAATCATAATGAAACCTTTAAACAACGGTGCTCTTGCACCAACTTTGCAAAAGGAAGTGCATGGATCTATGGCTTTAGACACCAGACAACTTTACACAACAGAGGATATCATTGCCCTGCCAGACGGAGTACGGGCTGAGCTTATTGACGGCGATATTTTTTATATGGCTGCCCCCGGTATCACACACCAGCGTCTTTTGCGAGAACTTACGATAAGTTTTTGCCTGTATCAGCGGCAGCATCAAGGCAAATGCGAGACATTTTTTGCTCCCTGCGCAGTCTTCCCATTGAAAGACAACCTCAATTATGTGGAACCCGACCTGATTATCCTCTGTCCACATGAAGAAAATGATAACCGGATTCAAAACGATGGTATCCATGGTGCTCCGGATTTTGTTTTGGAGATTGTTTCCCCAGCCTCCAGAAGAATGGATTATGTACGGAAACTAAACAAATATGCCGAAGCCGGTGTCCGTGAATACTGGATTGTAGATCCTGCCAAAGAAAACATTATTGTATATGATCTTACAAATGATGAAATCTCCAGCTATACCTTCGAAGATACAGTTCCTGTAGGAATCTACAGCGATTTCTCCATTGATTTCAGGGAGCTGAATTTTCACCGATAAAAAAAATAGATAGAATCTTTTGCTTTCTATTCAGAACAGGGGAACTGCTCGTAACAGCAATTCCCCCATCATTATTTTTCAATAAAAATCTTCACACGATTCTTTTTGCATCTGCGTACTACCAGAATCACCCCGCCCAAAATAACAACAGCCATTGCGATATCAAAGGCAATGAGCCACTTCTGCCATAACGGAAGCACCTTCTGTACCACAACATTTTCGTCAATTCCATTCATCGCAGAGCTGTTTACGACTGTATAAAGAATGTCGTGAGCTGCATTTCTCAAAGCGTTTACGATGGTTGGACTGCTTGCTGCGTCGTCCATCTTATACACTTCTGAATCTGTATTCAGCCACAGGTCAGAACCTGCCTGAAGTCCTGCATCAATCAACATATACCCGGTATTCGCAGAAGCATAGTCAGTTACCACGATTCTGTGGAATCCCCACTCATTCGTAAGAACATCTGTTAGCAGAGATTTATTCGAACCGCACCACACACTGCCGATTCCATTAAACGCTGCCATCATACCGTGACAGTCTGCATCCTTTACAGCCATCTCAAAAGGTGTCAGATACAGTTCACGAAGTGCCTGCTCAGTTACAAATGTGGAAATACCATAACGGCGTACCTCCTGATCATTCAGCACCAGATGTTTCAGATAACAGTACATTCCTTTATTCTGGGCCGCTCCGTGTTATTCCATTGTCCTGCTCCGAAAATATGAGACGCAGGTGCACTCATAGAATCAGATGCGTAGGTGTCTACCAAACGTCCGGATGGATTCACTTCCCCGGTAATTGTCTTAGCAATGGAGGAAATACCTTCCTGTCCCGGATATCCGGTCCACATGATTCCTTTGTTTTATATAAGGCGCAAACTGCCTTATCGGGTCGAAACTTGTCTAACTTTTTCACTTTTTCACTTTAAAAATACAATAAACAAGCTTATAATAGGAATGTATAAACACGAGAAACATTTTGTCAGAAAATACTTCTGAATATGTGACACCGGAATGCCAGATTCCTTATACTCCCGATAAAGGCACTTACATGCAGAAAACACACAATGATAAATTGTTCCGCTTTATTTTCCGGGACAAAACTAAATTTTAACAATTCTATATAAGGAGGTTGTCACTATGTTTCTAGACGAACACGATGATGAAATTTTTACTAAGATAATGTACAGGGACATTGCCCGTGATGCATGGAAAGAAGGTTATAGCTCTGGTTACAGTTCTGGCTATAGCTCAGGTTTTAGAGAGGCTTTCTTAGATGCCAGGAACAAAGTACGGCAACTAAACCAGTTTCTTCTCCGTGACGGACGTCAGGAAGATTTACTGAAGTCCTTTTCCGATGTAGATTTCCAAAAAGAGCTGCTCAAAGAATATGGTCTTTTTGACAAAGATTCCTCTCCGTCGGTCTGATTGCCTTATCACTGTACAAAATAATATCTTTTTTTATTTTCATAATGAGCCGCCCTTAAGGCGGCTCTCTTTCTCAGTAGACTCTTTTACACGTTTCTTTTTATATCTGTTATTTATACAGGCACCAACACACACAATTACTGCTCCCTATTTTTCCTCCAAAGAGGTCTCTGTCTGCGGCACGCCGTCCAGAAACTCACACAGCTCCTCCTCGATAACCGGAGTCCACCATTCCACATATCCTTTTCTTGTGGGGTGAACTTCATCACTCATGTAGGAATTGTATTCATCCGTTCCATAAATTGCGGTCATATCCTCATTGTGAAAGAGATCGATCACGCCGATTCCCCATTTCTCCTGGATTTTGAGAAGCAGTTCTACCATCTCTGCATAGTTTTCCTTTTCGCAATAGGAACCTGTGTAAAATACCACAGGACAGCCAAAGGTCTCCTCCGTATAAGAAATAATTGTCTCAATAGCGCCTGCAATAGTAGTATCATCGAACTCTGCTGCGTCAAATCCCTCTGCAATCTCTCCGAACGGCTTTTTCGTGGTGGCATCATTTGTGGAAAGCTGTACCACCACCAAATCCGGTGTCTTTTCTTTGGGAATCATTTTCAGCCTTGCCACGTAGGAACTTTCTGACTGATTTACCAGAGTTGTAGCGCTGATAGCATATTTTTCGCAGACAGTTGCCGCATGATTATCTGCAATGGCATCTGCCATAGAATAATGGCCTCCTGCCTGCGCACCGTATGTCACAGAGGAGCCAAGCCAGATAATATTAAGTCCTGATAATGGGTCTTTCGGATCTGTCTCTTCTTTTTCTGCAACTGTATATTCATAGCCCACCGGTACTTCTGTTCCCGCAGGTGCCAGCAAAATATCCCCGACAGAAGGATATACAATTCCTTTGAGAGACGGAGCTCTCGCCCCAAAAGATGCGATCACTTCTATCGTATCTCCGCCTTTCACTTCTGCTGCAGAAAGGATTTGAAAGCGTCCCGTGTCCATAAGTGTTCCGGTATTGTACTGCTCTCCATCCCCGGTAAATGCTGCCGATGAATCGAATGATACCTGACAATCAACAGGCACGGAAAATACTTCCCCATCATTAATACGAAAAGCAAACGGCTGTGATGTAAACTGAGCCAGGATTTTGGAAACCGTCAGATACACATCGAAATTTCCTTCTGTTCCCTCCGGAACTGTATATGTAATGCTTCCGTCCTGCGCAAGGTTTGTGATCATTTGAAATTCTTCCTCATACGCAGTGGCCGTTGGTTCGTTTGCGGCTGATATTCCTTCCCCTTCTGTAAACTCCGCATCTGCAGCAGATAGGACTACTGCCCCTTCTACTTCTGGCTCCTCTGCATGTACAGCTCCTGATGCACATAAACACATCACACCTGCCAAAATTACGGTAAATAATGTTTTCTTCATTTCGTACCTCCTCTTTTTTATTCCTTTATAGTTCGTGCTTCCATCTTTCCGACCAGGAAATAACCAGCTTATCCTTTTTAAATTCCACCGGAAGCCACACATATCTGGAGTCAAACAGGTCATTCTGATTCCAGCGGTCTCCATAATAAATCCATTGTCCGCTTTCTGTACGGAAAATGCAGGTGCTCTGGGTATCAAAGGTAACCGATGCCCCCTCGCCTTCGCAGGGATTTCCATCGTTTTTCCATTCCCCGAAAATCTCATCTGCAGACCAGACTCTTGCCTGGTTTGACATCCATCCGGTAGTACTGGAGGACATGAGATAATACCGTCCATTCTCCCCTTTCAGAAGCACCGGAGCCTCCCGCATAGTTCCGGGAAACAGCCTGATATAGTCTTCCTTATAGACCGCCTTCTCCGGGTCTGCCGAAAGCCCTGTATATTCCTCATTCAGTTTGGAAATATACAGCGTTTTGTTATTTTCACTGGTATAAACGACATAAGCAGTGCCATCCTCATCCTGAAAAAGATTCAGATCCCTCGCTTCTCCTTTCGAAGAAGGAAAACAGTCAATCTGATCCTCCGGACACTGGCTCAGGCGATATCTTCCCAGAAAGCGAAACGGTCCAAAAGGAGAATCACTGATTGCCACTCCAGCCATTCCCACGTCATATTTGTACGTATTTTTCTCCGTGCTGTCATCACTGTGAAACCAGAGCACATACTTGTCCGCATTTGCATTATAAAGCATCTTCGGACGTTCCATTACCGTATTCCGGTTTATGCATTGAAACACATTCTCTAACTGTTCTTCTGTGTAATCCCCGTAAATTTCTGTAAAATAAGGATCCGTTTTCAGCTGTTCCATGGATTCCACGGAACGCAGCACATCACCTTCGCAGTCCCAACTATACAAATCCTCTGAGCTGTACACAGAAAAAGAATTTCCAAAGTGTCCGCTGCTCTTGTTCTCTCCTATCCACACGTATTTTTCTGTTTTTTTGCCGGTAATGTCGGGGACGGGCATACGTTGGATGTGACCTCCGTGAGCCTGAATGAGATTCCCGTCTGTGTCCACCCACCTCGCTCCGGGCAGAATTTCTTTCGAATCGTTATTCATTTCCTTTTCACTGTTTTCGTATAGGAAATCCGGCCCCTTCCCAAGCACGAAAAAAGCCTGTGCCACCCTGTAGGGATTTTCCAGCAGGATAATCAGGGATGTCAGTACCAGTACCACAGCCACACCCTTTCCCCAGCGTTTCCTTGAGGTATTTTTCTTGCTGTCGGACACCTCACCTTTCTCGCAGCCCTTCAACACCATCAACAACAGAAGTGCAGTTCCATAGGGAAAAAGCATGGGGCTGGATATTGCGCACAGCAATGCAAAGCACGCGCCCAGAAACGAAATCCAAAGAATACACTCCCGGAGCATTCCTCTTCTTTTTCCCATCTGTTTTGCTATTCCAAATGAAATCAGTTCCAATGCCGTCCCGGTAACAAATGTAAACTTCACCCAAAGGTCAATTCGATCATCTCCCACCGCATAAATATAAACCGCCGGAAAGGAGAAAAGCATTCCTGTAAGAAACAAAATTTCTTCCACATATCTGAGCAAATGTTTGCCTTTCTTCACCCAAATACCGATGCACCACATAAGCATCCCAAGCAGACACAATGTAAAATTTACTGCAATAAAAATAGCGGTAAAGGAAGGGCTGATATGAACCTCATGCAGAGAAATCACAAGCATTACCGCGCATAATATTCCCTGCAGCACTTTATTTCTCTCCAAACCTTTTTTCATACACCTCATACGCCAGCGTCCTCTTTGCATTTTCTGTTGCCAAAATCATGTATCATCTCTTTCCAAAAAGGGCGCTCCGCTTCCGGAACGCCCTTAAATTCAAGCCTTACTTATGCTTCGCTGCTTCTTATTATTTCTCGATTGGAAGCCAGATGTTCTGCTCCTGTGCTTTTGCGATC
>JBJFCH010000133.1:0-12074 GCA_051888835.1 Oliverpabstia sp.
ATCTACGTTACACATGACCAGACAGAAGCTATGACACTGGGAACCAGAATCGTAGTTATGAAAGATGGTATCGTACAGCAGGTTGATACACCTCAGAATCTGTACAATGCTCCTGGAAACCTGTTTGTAGCTGGTTTCATCGGATCTCCGCAGATGAACTTCCTGGATGCAACTGTTAAAGTTACAGGAAAAGATGTAGATCTGGTTGTTGGAAAATATACACTGAGACTGCCGGCTGAAAAAGCAAAAGCTCTGATCGACGGCGGATATGCTGGAAAGACAGTTGTTATGGGTATTCGTCCGGAGAACGTAACAGATGACGCTTCTCTGTTCCCGGAAAGCACAGTTGAAGCTACTATCAACGTATACGAGCTTCTGGGTGCTGAAGTATTCCTGTACTTCGATGTTGAAGGATTCAGCATGACAGCACGTGTTAATCCTCATACAACTTCCAGAACTGGTGATACCGTTAAATTTGGTCTGGATATGTCCAAAGTTCATGTATTTGACAAAGAGACAGAACTTACAATCACCAACTAATTACATAATGAAATCAAAGGCGCCAATACCTGAGGCAGGGTTGGTGCCTTTTTATGTTACAGAAAAGTTATTAGAATTCGTTGCTTTTTGCAGAAAAATACGATATGATTTAAGGAAAGAAAAAGGGACTGGATCAGGAAGGGAGTGAGAGCTTGGTTTCAAGCCAGGTATTACAAAAAACGATCGATGAATTGAGAGCAATTACCAGAATTGATCTGTGTGTGCTCAGCGTAGAAGGTCAGATGTTGGCATCCACTTTTAACGAAGGGGGGCCCAATCCGGATCATATTCGGGAATTTGCTTATTCTCCGGCAGACAGTCAGGTACTGCAGGGGTATCATTTTTTTAAAGTGTATGATGACCAGAATGTAGAATATGTACTTGTTACCGGCGGTGGCAGCGAAGATGCCTATATGATAGGTAAAATTGCAGTGAGCCAGATTCAGAATCTGATCATTGCGTATAAAGAGCGTCTTGATAAAAACAATTTTATTCAGAATCTGCTTCTGGATAATCTTCTTTTGGTGGATATTTACAACAGGGCGAAAAAACTCAGGATTGATACAGAAGCCAAACGTGTAGTTTTCATGGTGGAGACAAAATATGAAAAAGATAATAACGCCATGGAGACTGTAAAAAGCTTATTTGCATCAAAACCGCGTGATTATATTACTGCTATTGATGAAAAAAGCATTATTATAGTAAAAGAATTGAAAGAGTCTGAGGGATATGAAGAACTGAATCAGACAGCGAGAACACTGGTAGATATGCTGAATGCGGAGGCAATGTCTCAGGTTAGGGTTTCTTATGGAAATGTAATCCATGAGATCAAGGATGTTTCCCGCTCGTATAAAGAAGCAAAAATGGCTCTGGAAGTAGGAAAAATTTTTTACTCTGACAAAGTGGTTATCCCGTATAATAATCTGGGAATCGGACGGTTGATTTATCAGCTTCCAATCCCTTTGTGTCAGATGTTTATGAAAGAAGTTTTCGGAGAACAGCTTCCGGATACTTTTGATGATGAGACTTTGACAACAATTAATAAATTTTTTGAGAATAATCTGAATGTGTCTGAGACATCCAGACAGCTTTATGTACATCGTAATACGTTGGTTTACCGTCTGGAAAAGCTGCAGAAGAGTACAGGATTGGATATTCGTGTCTTTGACGATGCTCTTACATTCAAGATTGCTATGATGGTAGTCAGCTATATGAAATATATGGAAAAGAATGATTAAAAACAATTATAGTTGTCAACAAAATGAATCAAAAACAGAGGAGAGATTATTATGATTCAATTATTGGAAGGCGGAACTTATCTGGTGAACGGGACTGAGATTGTAGAACCGGAAAAAGCGGCGGCTCAGGGACTTCCGGCACCGAATGAAGCAACAAAACAGACAATGGCTTATGGAATTCTGGAGTCACATAATACATCCGGAAACATGAAAAAGCTGCAGATCAAATTTGATAAGCTTACATCTCATGATATTACATTTGTGGGGATTATTCAGACCGCAAGAGCTTCAGGGCTGGAAAAGTTTCCGGTGCCTTATGTTCTTACCAACTGCCATAATTCACTATGTGCGGTAGGGGGAACTATCAATGAAGATGATCATATGTTTGGCCTTACCTGTGCAAAAAAATATGGTGGTATTTATGTACCGCCTCATCAGGCTGTTATCCATCAGTTTGCGAGAGAGATGCTGGCCGGGGGTGGAAAAATGATCCTTGGTTCCGACAGCCATACCCGTTATGGCGCATTGGGTACGATGGCTGTGGGTGAAGGCGGTCCGGAGCTGGTAAAACAGCTCTTATCCAAGACTTATGATATCGATATGCCGGGTGTGGTGGGCGTTTATATGACCGGAGCACCGATTCCTGGAGTAGGACCTCAGGATGTGGCTTTGGCTATTATTGGTGCAGTGTTTAAAAATGGATTTGTAAAAAACAAGGTGATGGAATTTGTAGGACCAGGAGTTTCCAATTTGAGTGCTGATTTCCGTATCGGTGTGGATGTTATGACTACTGAGACTACCTGTCTGTCTTCTATCTGGAGAACAGATGAAAAGATAGAAGAGTTTTATGAGATTCATGGAAGAAGTGAAGAGTATAAAGAACTGAATCCGGGCCCGGTTGCTTATTATGATGGTATGATTATTGTAGAGCTGGATAAAATCCGTCCTATGATTGCTATGCCGTTCCACCCTAGCAACACCTATACCATTGATGAATTGAATGCAAATCTGATGGATATACTGGATGATGTGGAAAAGAAAGCACAGGTCAGTCTGGACGGAAAAGTTGACTTTACGTTAAAAGATAAAGTACATGAGGGAAAATTATATGTAGAACAGGGAATTATCGCAGGCTGTGCCGGCGGTGGATTTGAAAATATTTGTGCGGCAGCTGATATACTGAAAGGTGCAAGTATTGGTTCCGATGCATTTACTTTGAGCGTTTATCCGGCAAGTACACCGATTTATATGGAACTTGCTAAAAATGGCGCATTGGCTACGTTGTTGGCAACCGGCGCTATTGTAAAAACTGCATTTTGCGGTCCCTGCTTCGGAGCTGGAGATACTCCTGCTAACAATGCATTCAGTATCCGCCATTCTACCAGAAACTTCCCGAACAGAGAAGGATCCAAAATCCAGAATGGTCAGATTTCCTCTGTTGCACTTATGGATGCCCGCTCTATTGCTGCTACAGCAGCCAATAAGGGGCGTTTGACACCGGCCACAGAGTTCGAAGGAACTTATACGAATCCGAAATATTATTTTGATAAAACAATTTATGAGAATCGCGTTTTTGACAGCAAGGGTGTAGCTGATCCTTCTGTGGAGATTCAGTTTGGACCGAATATTAAAGACTGGCCAACGATGCCGGCATTGGCGGATAATCTGATCCTTAAAGTTGTTTCTGAGATTCATGATCCGGTAACAACAACAGATGAGTTGATTCCGTCCGGTGAAACTTCTTCTTATCGTTCCAATCCGTTGGGGCTTGCTGAATTTGCTCTTTCGAGAAAAGATCCTGCATATGTTGGAAGAGCAAAAGAAGTGCAAAAAGCGCAAAAGGCAATTCAGGAAGGAAAATGTCCGGTAGATGCGCTGCCGGAATTAAAACCGGTACTTGAAATGATTCATACAAAATATCCGGATGTGGATAAAACAAATGTAGGAGTTGGATCAACTATCTTTGCAGTGAAACCTGGGGATGGTTCTGCACGTGAGCAGGCGGCGTCCTGTCAGAAAGTACTGGGAGGATGGGCAAATATTGCCAACGAATATGCTACTAAGAGATATCGTTCTAATCTGATTAATTGGGGTATGCTCCCATTCCTGATTCCAGCGGGTGATCTGCCATTTAAAAACGGTGATTATCTGTTCATACCTGATGTACGAAAAGCAGTTGAGGAAAAATGGGATACTGTGACGGCGTATGTTGTGGGTGATGGAATGATTCCGTTTGAAATGAAGCTGGGGGATCTTACGGATGATGAAAGGACCATTATCCTGAAAGGATGCCTGATCAACTATTACAGAGGATAATAGTGAATACGAATTGATAGATAAAAAGGATATGTTCCCATTATGAAAGTCAGGTTGTATTGCCTATGACAGTTGTGATGGGAACATATCCTTTTTATCAAAATGTTTGAATTTTACGCATTTTACAAATTGACAATACAATTTTGAAATTATCAGACAAATAGACAGTTTAAAAGAATAAAGATAATGCATTATAAAAAAACTTAAAAATAATTTGAAAAAAGTGTTGACAAATCAAGAACCATTTGGTATTATAATCTCAACAAAAAACAAAACACTTACTTCAAAACATCAACCCCCATTTTCTATGATAGAGACGAGAAATCATCATAAGAAGAATGGAAATAAACCATAAAGAAATTGAATTCAAACAGATAATTTAGTTAAATAATTAATTGAATCGGATTTCCAGAAAGTTTGGGTGGTAAGATTGAACGGAAAGCAATAAATCTTATTCAAACATGAAAAGAAATCAAAAACAAATAATTATTTAAATCAAAATTTATCATATAGAATCAGTATTCAAGATGGGATGTAAAAAGTAGGAGCGAAAAAATAAGGAGGAAGAGTCCAGTGGGAACATAATTTTAAAATAATCAATGTAAGAGTGGTATGATAAAGCATTCCCCGCAAGAAAGACCTCTCATGAAGGATGAAAAGAAAAAGAAAATCATACATAGGATATGAAAATGAATAGATGAAAGGTAAAAAGAGCTGATCCTTACATTGAATACAATACCACAAAAGTAATAGTAAGATTTTAGAAGATGTGTAAAGAAACATTTTTTAAAAAAATATCAAATCTATTGATTGTAACTATATAGAATAAAAGAGAAATAATCCGAATTATAAGGTTAATAAAGTAAGATGTATCTACTACAGGATAGCAGATGTATTTGAAAATAAAAACCAAAATCAGATAAAAAATCAAACGTCTATATAGGAAATGAAAGTAGAAAAAGTATTTAGAAAAATTTATAACCGGAATTATAGATTTGGAAACTTCCTATTATCATTAATATAGATATAACATTTCTAAGTAAGAAAGAAAACTTACGAGCAGGGAAGAATAAAATATAAAATTTATATAGATAACTGAATAGGGAACTTAAAAACATTACATATAAAAGAACTTATTAACATAACAGAATAAAAATAACAAAGAAGAGGAATATACAATTGAATAAAGAAGATCATTAGAACAACCGTTATATCAAAAAAATTCGATATAGCGGTTGTTCAGTTTTGTCTTGAAAGGAGATGTCATGCAAAGCATGACGCGTACCTGGCAGCAAGCACGCTGAGGCGTACTTGAACTTGTGTTTTTGCATACGAATAGGTATAATAGCGATAAATATATTGGATACTATATGATGGAGTGTATGTATGAAGAAGTGGAGCAATGAAGACATTTTGTATGAGGATAAACAAATTCTGGTATGCAGAAAACATGCCGGTATGGCGGTTCAGAATGCCAAAATCGGACAGATGGATATGGAGAGTGCGCTTAAAAGTTATCTGCAAGGTGGATTTGTGGGCATTGTACAGAGACTGGATCAACCGGTGGAGGGGATTCTGGTTTTTGGAAAAAGCTCTAAGACAACAGCAAATCTGAATCGTCAGCAGCAAGACGGGAGAATGAAGAAAAAATATCTGGCGGCATTTACCGGAAAAGCCGATAAAGAGGGGAATAAACTGGAAGATGTTTTACTAAAGGACGGCAGAACAAATACATCACGAGTCGTGCCTGAAGGAACACCTCAGGGAAAAAAATCTGTTTTATTTTATAAAATTTTAAAAATAACCGAGACGGCAGGCTTGGCTGAAGTGACATTATTGACAGGAAGACATCATCAGATCCGAGTTCAGATGTCACATCATGGAATGCCTTTATGGGCAGATGGAAAGTATAATCATTATCTTTCAGAAGAAGAGAAAGGACAAGCGATAGGTTTGTGCGCTTATCGATTGGAGTTTGAGCATCCTGAAACAGGAAAACAAATGAAATTCCGGATAGAGCCGGAAGGGGAGATTTTCAAAAAACTGTCAGCATATTAGTAACCGCAAAACAGATACTATGAAAGGGATATTTATTGGATCTATTTCATAGGGAGTGTGGTGACGGTAGTGGATTGGAAAAAAATAGTGACGATGACAGGAATCGGAGTGGTGATTTATGCAGGTATGAAGTATCTGCTGCCGCCGGCGATTCCTTTTTTATTGGGGTGGTTTCTTGCATCTATGGTACTCTCACCGGCAAAATGGATGGAGAAAAAACTGCACATCAGAAGAGGGATGGCTGGTGGGATTCTAATTGGAATCATAGTGACTATGTCTGCCTGGGGGATATGGAAATTATCTGTTATGGTGATTTCACAGGTGGAAAATCTTATGATAAACATTGGGGCGTGGGAAAATCAGATGGACAGATTTTTTAATTCCTGTTGCCGTATGATTGAAACCTATACAGGAATCTGTGCAGAGGATGCAAGAAATTTTTTGTTGTATCAGACCGGCAGGATGCAGGAAGAAGTACAGAATAAACTGGGAAGCGCCTGTTTTGATTATCTGATAACCATGCTTAGAGGAATTATTGTCCTGATTGGCGGAATTCTGGTGATGATTATTTTTGGAACATTGGTAATAAAAGATATGGAGTCATTTCGGGATAACATCAACAGAGGAAAATTTACAGGTAAAATTGCTTCTGTCTGGAGAAAAATATGTCATGCAGGGGGAAGATATCTGAAAGCACAGTGTGTTCTGATGATGATTATTTCAGTTGTGTGTGTGATTGGATTCTGGATTTTGGGAAATCCTTATTTTGCAATTGCGGGTATTATTGTGGGAATATTGGATGCACTTCCTCTGATTGGAGCCGGTACGATATTGATTCCCTGGGCTGTTTTGTGGATGTTGAAAGGGGAATATCTGACAGCCCTTGGATATTTCATTCTGTACCTTACGGCAAATCTGACCAGACAGTTTCTGGAGCCGAGAATTTTGGGAAAAGAGATCGGACTTCATCCTGCTGTGATGTTGGTTTCGGTTTACGGAGGCTTTTATTTATATGGTTTTGGAGGCTTTTTTCTTGGTCCTGTAACAGTATTGATTCTGAGAGCCGTGTGGGAAGAAATTATGATTTTCAATAAAAAAGACATAAAAAAACCACAAAAATCTTAAGAATCGCCTATAGACTATTTTTTACTTTCATGTATAATAAAGGCGTGTTATAAAGCATATATACGCGTGACAGAAACAGATACCGGATAATTTTCATTTAAATCAAGGGGATTACATGATGAAAAAAGAACTGAAAAAACTGGCAGCGCTGCTGCTGACGGGAGTGCTTTTGGCTGGCTGTGGAACAGGAAAACAAAATGGCGCACAGCAGGAGAAGGCGGATAAAGGAAGTTCAGATCACACAGAAGAAACAGAAAAAGATATGGATGAATCACAGACAACAGAATTGGATGTTTCGGATGCAGGTGAAGATACGGAAGACAGCGGGAAGGAAAAAGAAGTAGAGATTGAACTTCCGGATGAGGAAAAGCTTGTGACAGACTATACTTCTGTGAAGGGTTTAATTCTGGAAAAGAAAAGCAGGCTTGCTTTTGTAGTGAAAGGTACAAGTACCGGATACTGGGGCGCAGTGAAAAAAGGAATCGATCAGGCAATCAGGGATCTGAATCAGGAGCTTGGCTATGAAGATGCCGATAAGATTCAATATACTTTTGAAGGACCTAAAAATGAAGGCGGAGTTGATGAACAGGTAAATATTCTGGATGCTGTTATTTCGGAAAATCCAGATGTCCTGTGCCTTGCTGCAGTAGATATGGATTCCTGTGGAGCACAGTTGGAAGCTGCCCGGGAAAATGGGATTCCGGTGATTATTCTGGATTCCGGAGTTACGAATAATGATCTGATCGACGTGGTTTGTGCGACAGATAATTATTCTGCCGGCGCAGAAGCGGCAAAAAGACTTTGTGAAATCATTGGTGATCAAGGTGAAATAGCGGTGACGGCACATCTCCAGTTAGGTGAAAGCAGCCAGGAGCGGGTAAAAGGATTCGAGGATGAGATTGCAGAAAATCATCCGAATGTTACAATCGTTTCAATTTCTTATGAGCCTTCCAAAGAAGGGGAACCTTCTGTTGAGGAGCAGATGAAAGAGACTCTGGAGCAGCATCCACAGCTGAAAGGATATTTCTGTACAAATGAAGTTATGAGTGAAAAAGCACTGACAGTTCTCAAAGACTATGCAGACAGAAATATTCAGCTGGTCGGATTTGATGTGGGAAAAGCTCAGGCAGAAGCTGTGAGAAACGGTACAGAGGCGGGAATTGTCTGTCAGAATCCCTATGGAATGGGATATGCTACGGTAGTAGCAGCAGTGAGAGCTGTATTAGGCATGAAAAATGATGAATTTATTGATGCCGGATATCAGTGGCTTGACCAGAGCACCATTGACTTGGAAGAAAATTCCAAATACTTATACGAATAAATTTATAAAAATGTGTCTTACATACGAATATCATTGGGTGAAGTGTGCCTGATATTGGTGTGTGGGACATATTTTTTTGCTGTGATGCGTACGGATTTCTATGTGTTTCACGTATCCTGGCATCGTATGATGCCAGAGTATAAAATGAACTTTTTAGGCATACCGACAATAATGTTCGAAATTTTTAAAAAATATTATGAAGAAAATTAAATTACAATTTGGAAACTGTAAAATCTTTTAAAAGATTAAACGGAAATCGTTGAGCGATTAGTGACTTTGTGATAAAATCTATATATCTGATAGTATTTCATTGGTAAAATAACAAATAATACCAAATGTAAAAAGGAGCGGATACAATGAAGAAATGGGCGGATATTATAAAGTATATCACTGCATTTACACAATTCGGACTTTCATTTGTTACACCGCTTTTATTATGTCTGGGTGTTTGCTGGTGGCTGTCAGTGCATACGGGAGTGGGCGGATGGGTTTTCATCCCCGGATTTTTTTTCGGACTGGGCGGTTCGTTTATGGTAGCGTACAAGTTATACCTTTCCGTGACAAAACGTGAAAAAAAAGAAAAGAAAAAGGAAAAAGTATCATTTAACAGACATATGTGACCGGGGTGACTTTTATAATAAAGTTGGAATGAAAGTCTGGAAATGTACGCAGAATATGTGCGAACGGAGGAAATTATGAGCAGTTTTATGGACAGTGTTCAACCAGCGGTGAAAAAAGAAACAAAACGAGTGGCGGTCAGTACGGTGACTGGTGTCATCCTGATGTGGATTGTAATCGGAGTCCTTCATCTGGTATTACCGGAGAAAGTTCCGTTCGATTACACTGTGATTCTGGGAGGAATCGGAGGTGGTATCATAGCTGTGCTGAATTTTTTTCTTATGGGGCTTACGGTTCAGAAAGTAGCTTCTTCTCAGGATGAAAGTGCTGCCAGGATGAGAATGAAATCCAGTTACTCACAGAGAATGATGCTCCAGATCTTATGGGTGATTGTGGCAATTGTGGCACCCTGTTTCTGGTTCGTTTCGGGAATTCTTCCTCTTCTTTTCCCGAGTCTTGGTATCAAAATTATGGGTATCATGAAAAAATAGAAGGTAATTAAAACAGGCTGAATAATTACAGCGGAGAGAGGAAATACAGCCAGATAGGAGGTGGAGATATAGATGGAGTTAGATATTTCCGGAGCAAAGGTCCTGTTTACGGTACCAATTGATCTGCCGATACTGGGAGAACTGCAGATCAGTGAAACAATTGTTGTAAGTTGGATTGTTATGCTGCTGATTACGGGACTTTGTATCTGGCTGACTCATGACCTGAAAGTGGAGAATATTTCAAAAAGGCAGGCAGTTGCCGAGCTTCTTGTGGAAAAAGCCAATAATTTTGTAATTGGCAATATGGGAGAGAAGTTTCGGTATCTGATTCCCTTTGTTTCAGCGTTGTTTGTAACGAGTGTTGTGTCGAACCTGATCAGCCTGATAGGACTTAGGAGTCCTACGGCAGATCTTTCAACAGAGGCTGCATGGGCGGTGGTTGTATTCATTATGATCACATCTCAAAAAATCAAGACCAATGGATTTGGCGGTTATCTGAAGGGATTTACCACACCGATCGCAGTTATGACACCGTTCAATATTCTTTCGGAGCTGGCTACACCGGTCAGCATGGCCTGCCGTCATTTCGGTAATATTCTTTCGGGTGTGGTCATCAACGCGCTGCTTTATAGTGCACTGGCAGTTGCAAGTTCTGCGCTTCTGGGATTGATTCCCGGTATTGTAGGGGATGTGCTGTCACAGATACCGATTCTTGATGTCGGTATTCCTGCAATTTTATCTGTTTACTTTGACTGGTTCTCAGGTGTAATGCAGGCATTTATTTTCTGCATGCTGACGGTTATGTATATTGCGAATGCAGCAGAAGAAGGATAAGAAAAGTATGAATTTAAAATTATATGAATAATAGGAGGATTACATTATGGAATTTCAATTACTTGCAAAAGGTATTGCACTGGCAGGATGTGCTATCGGAGCTGGCTGTTCTCTGATCGCCGGTATCGGCCCTGGTATTGGTGAAGGTAATGCGGTAGCAAAGGCACTGGAAGCAATCGGACGTCAGCCGGAATGTAAAGGTGAAGTAACTTCTACGATGCTTCTTGGTTGTGCGATTGCAGAAACCACAGGTATCTATGGTTTTGTAACCGGTCTGCTGCTGATCTTCGTAGCACCTGGTATGTTTATGAAGTTCCTGGGCTGATAAAGCTGCAGAGAAATGAAAATGCAGTTTTCGGGTGATTGACGAATGCCTGAAAAGTGCAAAGATGTGAAAACAGGAGGTTATAAACATGCAGGTACAGGAATTGGTAGGAATTGTGCCGTGGACCTTCATAGCGCAGATCTGTAACCTGTTTATCCAGGTTTATCTCATCAAGCGTTTTCTGTTTAAGCCGATCAATGAAATGCTGGAGAAACGCAGAGCTATGGCAGATGCCGAGATACAGGATGCCGTTAAGGCAAAGGATGAGGCAAATGCCATTAAAACAGAATATGAACAGAATATGCTGGAAGCAAGAAATAAAGCCAATGAAATTCTGGTAACAGCTCAGAAAACAGCTGCTCTTCAGAGTGAAGTGATGCTGAAAGAAGCTTCTACACAGGCTGCAGCACTTAAGGCAAAAGCTGAAAATGATATTGCTCAGGAGAAGAGAAAAGCAGTAAACGAAATCAAAGATGAGATCGGTGGTATGGCAATGGAGATTGCCGGTAAGGTAATTGAACGCGAAATCTGTGAAGAAGACCACAAGAAACTGATTGACGAATTTATATCGAATGTAGGTGAGGCATCATGACGCAGACTGCCAGATTATATGGCGGCAGCATGTATGAACTGGCTGCCGAAGAACAGCTCACGGGCATTATTCTGGAACAGATGCAGATGATCCGAAAGCTTTTTCGTGAGAATCCGGAGTATGTGAAGCTTCTGATGGAGCCGTCTATTCCAAAGGAAGAGAGGACGAAGCTGATTGAGGAAGCGTTTGGTGCCCAGGCAGAGCGGTATTTGGTGAATTTTTTGAAATTGCTGTGTGAACGGAATCTTTTGATGGAATATGCAGGATGCTGTGAAGAGTTTACACGGCGTTACAACGTGGACCATAACATTGCGGAAGCAGTTGTTACAAGTGCTGTGGCTCTGGATGAAGAGCAGAAAAAAGCACTGGAGAAAAAACTGGAAAAGATCAGTGGGAAAAAGATTTCCCTGATTATAAAAGTGGATCCTTCTGTAATGGCAGGTCTTCGTGTGGAATTAGAGGGAAAACAGCTGGACGGAACGGTGCAGGGTCGTCTGGCAAGTGTTTCCAGGAAACTGAATGAAATAATTGTTTAAAGGATGGGAATGGAACTATGCAATTAAAACCTGAAGAAATATCCAAGGTCATCCGCAGTCAGATCAAATATTATGAAAAT
>JBJFCH010000134.1:0-12048 GCA_051888835.1 Oliverpabstia sp.
TTTGTGGGCTGTTACGGTCATTCTCATACGGTCTTCCCGACCTTCCGCACATATGCCGACGGTGTCATCCCGGTACATTTCTTAAATATCTTGCTGAAGTAGTAAGGATTGTTTCCGCATCCTACCAGTTCTGCTACATTCTGAATTTTTTCGTTTCCCTGTGTGGCAAGGATTTCTTTTGCTTTCTGTACTCGCAGATTCATGAGATAACTTGAGAATTTCTGTCCCGTCTCTTTCAGGAAGCAGCGGCTTACATAGTTCACGTTCATGTACAGATAATTTTCTGCAATCCACTTCAATGTCAGGTTGGAGTCCTCCAGATGCTGCTCCAGATAGGAAATCAGGTCATCAATAAAAGAACTGTGATGTTCCTGAGTGGACTGGCTTAAGGTCAGGATCTCCGATACCTTATCTAGTGTACAATTAAGAATATCATCCAGAGAATTCTTCTGGCGAAGACCGGAAAGAAAAGCTGTAATATCCGAAAGAGTACCGTCTGAAAGCTGTGTTGCAAGAGAAATCAACAGGTTATCACAGAGCTGTATGAGGAAATCTCTGTCGGAAACCATACGAAGCAATTCTCCCATCTTTTCCATAGAATCCGCAATTTGCTGAGAATCCTGTGAAAGCAGTGAAGGAATCATCTGGTTCATCTGCTGAACAATATTACCATAATTGAAATTGGGCACAAGAAGCTCTCTGCTTATAAAATACAAAGTATCATAACGTTTCAGCTTTGGAATCAGATATTCCAGAAGCAGGCGCAGATTCAAAAAAAGAGTTCTCTCGTACTGAATAGAAGTCGTTTGTTTCGGAAAAGAGAGACTTTTAAGGAAATTATCAACCTCACGATATTCCGAATCATAATTAGGAAAGAATACAAGTAAAATATTATTGATATAGATTTTATGTAGGTACAGACCGGGCATCTGATCAGAAAAATAAGAATCTATAGCAGTAAGAGCATATGTCAGATTGGATTTCTCCAGAAAATACAGGGTACACATCTGGTAAGGAGTATCCGATAGATTAATATAATGCTCATAAGGTTCAAAAAAGGATGAAGAGATTTCAGGAAGAGAAATACCTTCCCGAAACATGTTATTAATCAGTGTTTCGCGTAGATTCTGAAATTCCAGATTGGAATTCTGAGCAGCATTTTCAGACAAAATCTGTTTTTGAATGTCTTGTATTACATCCTGCATACAGGAAATAATCTGCTGTTCATCACATGGCTTCAGCAGATAATGTTTCACACCACATTTCATGGCTCTCTTGGCATAATCAAATTCCCCATAACCGGATAAAATAATAAACTGGGTACGAAGGTCTGTAGCGGAGATCCGCTCAATCAGTTCCAGCCCTGAGATACCAGGCATACGGATGTCCGTCATTACGATATCCGGTGATTCATCCAGAATCATATGATAGGCCTCTACTCCGTCCAGACAGGTCCCTATGAGAGAAATGTTCAGGGATTTCCAGTCAATCAGGTTGGCTATGGTTTGACAGATGATTTCTTCGTCATCTATTATCAATAACTTATACATATCAGGAATCTCCTTTCGTAAGGGGAATTAGAGGTAGTGTAATCCGTGCAACGGCATATTCTTCTCCGTCATCTTCATCTTCCATATTATACAGATAAAGACCATAATCCGGACCATATGTAATCCGCAGCCTTTTATGGATATTCAATATTCCGATACCAAATCCGTGAGGCTGAAGTTCATTGGATTCCAGCTTTTCCAGAAGATTTTCTTCAAACTGAGAACCATTGTTTTTTACTTCAATGATAAGATTCTTGTCAGAAGAAAATGCTGTCACTGAAATATAACATATTTCCGAGATTTCTTCCAGACCATATCGAATCGCATTTTCAAGAAGAGGCTGAATGGTGAATTTGGGTATTTCACAGTTCCAGAATTTTTCCGGAATGTCGCTCGAGTACTCCAGTCTACGTGGATAACGCAGCTTCTGAATCGTTATATAGTTTTCAAGAATATGCATTTCCTGCTGAACATTAAAAGGATAATTAGTTTTACTCAATGAAATACGCAGCAGATTTCCCAGAGCCGTTGTGATCTGGGAGATATCATCCGCTTTGATGGATTTCGCTCTCCAGTTGATGGAATCCAGCGTATTATAGAGAAAATGAGGGTCCATCTGACTTTCCAAAGCTTTTAGCTGCGCTTCTTTCTTTAAAAGTTCATTGACATAATTTTCCTTAATTAGTGCATCTACTTTATTCGCCATGGAATTGAAGTTTATGTGGAGCTGACCGATTTCATCTTTTCGTTCACCGTAGTCACAGGCATCTTCCGGCAGTGTGTAATTGCCCTCACCGAACCGGTTCATTTTATAGATCAGCCAGTCAAAATGTTTGGTGAGACTCGAAAGAATACTTGACGAAGTAAAAAATACAATGCAGATGGATATTATCATTGCCAGAGTACAGAGCCGCAGGGTAACAGAAATTGTATGGGCGATGGACTCATAGGAAACAATGCAGAAATAATCCCATTTAAAATGTGGAATTTGTCCCCGCACCGCAAAGAAAGATTCACCGTCTACGTGGATGATTTCGTATTTTTGCTTCAGGCGGTTTTTCAGATCGAGAAATTTTTCCTGAGAGATATCTTCAGAAGGATAAATAAGAGTATCGCCGGAAGCAAGGAAAAAAGACATCGTCTCATAATCAGAAGTAGCAGCGGTTGCCTGAGACACCAGAAAATCCGTGTTAATATTGATAATTAATGTTCCCAGAGAATTTAGAGACAAATATTTGGATTCACGCAGCTCCTTTACCAGAAAAAGACCATATTCCTGACTATAGTCGGTTACCCATATCGTTGCTCCTTCTCCCGATTTTGCGGTTTTTATCAGTTCCTTCTTAATATCAGAAGGAAGTTTTTGAGAGAGAGGCGAAAAGGTAGTAATCTCAGAGTTGTCCTGTAGTATTGAGATGTAGCTGATATTGAGATTGCTGACATTAAACAGATAACTGCAAAGAACACCATAGATAGAAGTTTCGTATTTTTGCCTTTCTGTTCGGGTATTCGCTTCCATTAACAGAGCAAGTTCTTCCTGGATACTGGTATTGGAAAGAATCATATTGGCCATGTTATCCGTTTCCATCAGAGAATCGTAAATATCTGTTGCGGAGCTGGATAAATTAGAAGAAACAAAACGATATAATACCTTTTCATGAGATTTTGTTATGCAAAAGATACTGATAAAAGCTGTAAATGATATAAAAAAAATACAGAACAAAATAATGTACTGAATTTTACGCTTTAAAGACAGATCTCGAAATTTTTCCTTTATCATGGCAATACCTCGAACATTCAGGATATTAAAAACATGTAACTTTAATTATATAGAAGCTTAGATTAATATTCAAGAAAATATTATGCGATAAATGGAAAATGCGGAAAGAAAAAGTGGGTTTTTTACAAAGTGAGTAAGTTTTTTGCTGTTTTGATAATAAAGTACTGTTTGCAAGTGGGTTTTGTTGATTTTTATTTTCTTTCAGAAAAAGTATAATTAAGAAAAAACATGATGGGAGGCTTTGAGATGAGCTACGATGTTATGAAATTTGGAGCAAAAGGAGACGGTATTACGAATGATGCTCCGGCAATCCAGAAGGCAATTGACGAGTGTACAAAAACAGGAGGCAGAGTTGTACTGTGCAGCGGAAAAACTTTCTATGCATCATCAATTGTATTGAAGAGCAATGTAGAGTTATATCTGGAAAAAGGAAGTGTCCTGAAAGCCCACAGTGATCTGGACACCTATCTGAATCCAAACAATGAACCGGTGGATTACGATGCAGATATTATCGATGCCGGTGTGGTACAGAAACCGCCGTATGCATTTATCTATGCAAAAGATGCGGATAATATCTCTATTGCAGGGGAAGGTACGATTGACGGAAATGCTTATGCATTTGTGGAAAGATGGAGCCAGTATTATGTAAACTCTGAGCTTTATCCCCGTCCTACGATGATTTATGTGGAACATTGTAATCATATTACATTCCGTGATGTGACTATGCGTAAAGCACCGTTTTGGACTCTGCATCCGGCAGGATGTGATGATGTGCTGATTAAGGATATTCGTATCCTGAATGATCTGGATATGGCAAATTCAGACGGAATTGATCCTGACCACTGCAGCAATGTAAGAATCAGCGGATGTCATATTACCTGCGGAGATGACTGTATTTGTATGAAAGCAACCATCGGAAATATGAAATACGGTCCTACAGAAAATATTATTGTATCTGATTGTACTTTGATCTCCACTTCTGCAGCTATTAAGATAGGTACAGAAGGTACCGGAGATTTCCGAAATATTCTGATACAGGATTGTATCGTATCACGTTCCAACAGAGGTATTTCTGTACAGATCAGAGATCAGGGAAATGTGGAAAATGTATCCTTTAGAAATATCATGATTGAGACAAGAAGATTTGCAGATACCTGGTGGGGATGCGCAGAACCGATTGCTATTTCCGTTCATGACCGTGATGAGAATACAAAATCCGGTAAGATTTCCAATGTTCGTTTCTCAAATATTACCTGTGATTCGGAAAATGGTGTATTTGTATCCGGAACAGAGGAAAATATGGTAGAAGATATTGTATTTGAAAATGTTCAGGTCAAAATGTCAGCAAAGAGCAAATGGGAGCGTGGAATGTATGACCTGCGTCCTGGTTACAATAAGGGAATTGAAAAGAGACAGAGTCCGGGATTCTATATCCGCTGCGCAGACGGTGTGAAAGTCAGAGACTGCCGGGTACGGTTCTGTGGAGAAGATACATCAGATTTTGCACAGGCCTTTTATGCAGAGAATGGAAAGAATATCAGTCTGGATCAGTTTGACGGCAAAGCAGCATCGGAACAGTTCAAAGATGTAGAAATTCTTTGATGATTTTTTGCGTGTTTTGGGTAAATTATGATAAAGAAGTGGTTTTTTTGCAGAGTAAGTAAGTTTTTTACTGTGTCTGGTGGGAAAATTATTGTTACAAGTGGGTTTTGTTGATTTTAAGTTTGGGTAAGAGCAATTATAATGAATGCATACAAAAAAGAGAAGCTTCTTGAAAATAAAGTATAAGGAGGAAGGCAACAGTGAAGTTAAAGAAAGTAAGTAAAATGATGGCACTTGCTCTTGCAGGAACGATGTGTGTATCAGCACTGACAGCATGTGGCGGTGGAAGCAGCAGCAGTTCAGAATCCGGAGAAAGTGCAGAGAGTACAGAAAGTACAGAAAGCACCGAGAGTGGTTCCGGAGATTCCACAAGTCTGGTTATGGCTTGGTGGGGTAATCAGGTAAGAAATGAGAGAACACAGCAGGCTTTGGATAAATATCATGAGCTGAACAGCGATGTGACAATTGAAGGACAGTTCTTCCAGTGGGATGACTATTGGAGCAAACTGGCAACATCCGCAGCTGGAAAGAATATGCCTGACCTGATTCAGATGGACTACAAATATCTTGATCAGTATGTAAATAACGGACAGCTTCTGGATCTGACACCATATATTGAAAGCGGCGCACTGGATGTTTCCAATATTCCGGAGAACGTACTGGAGATGGGTGTTGTAGGTGAAGGAAATTATGCAATCGCAGCAGGTATCAATGCACCTTGTGGTTTCTATAACAAAACTGTAACAGATGAGCTGGGAATCGAAATGAAAGATAACATGACTCTGGACGAGTTTGTTGAGATTGCACAGAAAGTCGCTGATGAAACAGGATACCGTGTAAAAATGATGCAGGGTGACAACTATCTGACAGAATGGTCAAGAGCAGAAGGAATCCCGATCGTAGAAGCAAAAATGCCTACAGACAGTGCAGATGCATATGTACCATACTTCCAGCTTCTGGATGACGGTATCAAAAACGGATGGCATATCACACCTGATTGTGTAGATGGTACCGCAACTGAGACCGATCCTCTGGTTTATGGTTCTTCACCTCAGACTATGGCATGGTTTACACTGAATGGTGGTTCCAATGTGCTGACATCTATGCAGTCAGCAGCACCGGAAGGTATGGAGATTGGAATTACAACAATCCCGACAAATGATCCTGCAAAATCCAATTATCTGAAACCGGCTATGTATTTTGCAATCAGTGCAGATACAAAGAACCCGGATGCAGCAGTTGCAGTACTGGATTACCTGATCAACTCTACAGAAGCAAATGAAATTCTTCTTGGTGAACGTGGAGTTCCGGCATCTACAGTAGTAGCAGATGCAATTTATGATAAAGTCAGCGAGACAGAGCAGATGGCTTTTGATTATGTAACAGATGTAATCACACCGAATTGTTCTCCGATCAATCCTCCGGATCCGGATGGAAGCAGTGAACTTTTGGATACTTTGAAGAAAGTTCATGAAAAAGTTGGTTACGGTGAGGCTACCGCTCAGGAAGCTGCTGAAGAGTATTACAATAAGGGAATTGAAATTTGGGGCTAGTAAATAAGTAATTCTTAAGTGAGCAATTGGCTGCCGTCAAATCTGCATAATGGCGGATGGCGGCAGCCTTTTTATATCATAATAGGAAAGTTTTTTGGCTTGCCTATGATATAAAACCCTCCGGGGCTTGCCCACTTTGTTCTACTCTTTTTATGAGAAAGGAGAAAAAACGTGCGATCTGACAGCAAGTTATATAAATTTTTAAATAAAGAAAGCAGTGCAGGAGTAGTTTTCTGTCTGCCGTTTATCATTGGATTTTTTGTGTTTTTGCTTGTTCCTATGCTGATATCTCTGTATTACTCATTCTGTGATTACAATATTCTGTCTCCGGCAAAATTTACCGGACTGAGTAATTACATAAAGATGTTTACCGGGGATGAAGTGTTCTGGAAATCTTTTAAAGCAACCATGTATTTTGCTCTTGTATCTGTACCGCTTCGACTGGCATTCGCTCTTATGGTAGCCATGATTCTGGTAAAACCGACAAAACTGACAGGTTTCTATAGAGCAGCTTACTATCTGCCATCCATTATTGGTGGTTCTGTAGCCGTAGCAGTATTGTGGAAAAGAATGTTTGCTACAGACGGTGTAATCAACAGTATTTTGGGAGCTTTCGGAATTGAGACACAGATGGCTTGGCTGGGAAATACCAAGACAGCAATCTGGACTCTGATTATTCTGGCTGTATGGCAGTTTGGTTCTTCCATGCTGATTTTCCTTTCTGCTTTGAAACAGATTCCAAAAGATCTGTATGAAGCAGCGGAAGTGGACGGAGCAAATAAATTTACAAAGTTCTTCAAAGTGACATTGCCGCTTTTGACACCTACGATCTTCTTCAATCTGGTTATGCAGATGATCAATGGTTTCCTGGCATTCACACAGAGTTTGATTATCACACAGGGTAAACCGATGGATACTACATTGTTCTATGCACTGTATATGTATCAGCAGTCCTTCCAGTTTAACAATGCAGGTTATGCATCTGCAATGGCATGGACGATGCTGCTTCTTATCGGAACCTTTACTTTGGTACTGTTCAAAACGAAAAAATATTGGGTATATGATCAGGGGTGAGATAAAGTATGAAAGCAAAAAGAATAATAAATAAAACAATCTATCATGTGCTGGTGTTTGGCTTTGGTCTGCTCATGCTGTATCCGCTGATCTGGATGTTCATGAGTTCCTTTAAAGATACTAATACAATTTTTACAACAGCAACACAGTTGATACCGGAAAAATTTACATTGGCAAACTATGCAAATGGATGGAAAGGTTTTGCAGGAATTTCCTTTGCCACATTCTTTAGAAACTCACTTTTTGTTACAGTTGTGGCAACCATAGGAACACTGGTATCTTCCGCACTGGTAGCGTATGGTTTCTCCAGATGCCAGTTCAAAGGGAAAAAGATTCTGTTCGCAGCTATGATGGCATCTATGATGCTTCCGGGACAGATCCTGATGGTTCCTCAGTATCTGTGGTATCAGAAACTGGGCTGGGTAGGAAGCTTTGCCCCGTTGATCGTTCCGTATTGTTTTGCTGTTCAGGGATTCTTTGTATACCTGATGATGAACTTTATTGATGGTATTCCGAGAGAACTGGATGAGGCTGCAAAAATTGACGGCTGCTCTTACTATGGAATTTTCGGAAGAATCATTCTTCCGCTTATGGTACCGTCACTGATCACCGGTGGAATCTTCTCTTTCATGTGGAGATGGGATGACTTTATGTCTGCTTTGCTGTACATCAATGATGCTACAAAATATCCGGTATCTTTGGCATTGAAGCTGTTCTCTGACCCGGGTTCATCTTCAGACTACGGTGCTATGTTTGCAATGGCTACCCTGTCATTGATCCCGATCGTGCTGATCTTCTTTATCTTCCAGAGATATCTGGTAGATGGTATCGCTACTTCCGGTCTGAAAGGCTAAATTATCGAAATTTGATATAGGGTATTGCAATTTCCGATGTGGAAAGCTAAAATCATATAGAAAATTATCGGAAATGAAAGGCATAATTATGTGGAAAGTTGGAGTAGTAGGCTGCGGGGGTATTGCAAAGGTTCATGCGGAAGTATTAAAAAATATGGATAATGTGAGCATTCGAGCCTTTGCGGACTGTAAGCCGGACAGAGCAGCTGCATACAAAGAAATCTACGGAACGAAGGAGACAAACTGCTGGTCTTCGTTTGCTGAAATGCTTGAAAATGAGGAGCTTGATGTGGTACATATCTGTACGCCGCATTATCTGCATGTGCCCATGGCACTGACCGCATTGGGTCATGGTGTTCATGTGTTCATGGAAAAGCCACCGGCGATCAGCAGAGAAACTTTTCGGCAGCTTGAGAAAACAGAGAAAACATCAGGAAAACATGTAGGAATCTGTTTTCAGAATCGATATAATGAATCAGTAACCCGAATCTTTGAAGAGCTGAAAAGTGGGAAACTGGGAAATATCACGGGAGCCAGGGCATTTCTTACCTGGTCCCGTGATTTGAAATATTATAAAGAAAGTGGCTGGCGGGGTGTGAAACAGACCGAAGGCGGTGGTGTACTGATGAACCAGGCGATTCATACACTGGATCTGATGGTGCAGTTTTTGGGCAGTCCTCTTACAGCCGAGGCCAGTATGAAGAATCATCATCTGATTGGTGAAATTGAAGAAGAAGATACCATGGAAGCGTATATCCGATTTGAGAAAGCATCCGCATGTCTTTATGCTACGAATGCCTATGTAACGGATTCCCCGGTACTGATGGAACTGGAATGTGAAAACGGAAGGATTCGTATGGAAGAAAACCAATTATGGATCCAATATAAAGACGGAACAGGAAAAACATTTTCCTTTGCAAAGGCTTCCGGAGTCGGAAAATCATACTGGGGAAATTCTCATGGTAGATGTATTGAAGATTATTATGAATGTCTGCATACAGGAAAAAAATTCAGAAATGATCCGGACGGTGTAAAAGAATCATTTTCTCTTACCATGGATCTATATGAATCGGCAGAGACGGGAAAACCTGTCAAATGCAGGAAGGATGTGTAAAATGGAGAAAGTAAAAATTGGTATCATCGGAATAGGCAACATGGGTACAAGCCATGCAAAGACAATTACAGAAGGAAAAGTTCCGGAACTGGAACTGGTAGCAGTGGCTGATGGACAGGAGACGAGAAGACAGTGGTGCAAAGAACATCTCCCGGAATCCATTAAGATTTTTGAGAAAGGCAGTGAACTGATCGCCAGTGGTGTATGTGATGCGGTTTTAATTGCGGTTCCTCACTATCAGCATCCTGAACTTGTTATTGATGCGCTGCATCATAATCTTCATGTACTTTGCGAAAAACCTGCCGGTGTTTATACAAAGCAGGTGCGCCTGATGAACGAAGAGGCTGAAAAGAGTGACAGAGTATTTGCTATGATGTTCAATCAGAGAACCAACTGTGTATACCGGAAAATGCATGAAATGGTAGCAGGGGGAGAACTGGGACAGATCCGGAGAGTAAACTGGATCATCACTGACTGGTACAGAACCCAGAGCTATTATGATTCCGGAAGCTGGAGAGCCACATGGGACGGAGAAGGCGGCGGTGTGCTGCTGAATCAGTGTCCCCATAACCTGGATCTGATTCAATGGATCTGTGGAATGCCTGCGAAAGTTCAGGCTTTCTGCCATGAAGGAAAATGGCATGATATTGAAGTGGAAGATGATGTTACCGCATATCTGGAATATCCAAACGGGGCTACAGGAGTATTTATCACAACAACAGGTGATGCACCGGGAACCAACCGTTTCGAGATCACAGGAGATCTGGGAAAACTGGTATGCGAAAATGATAAACTGACCTTCTACAAATTAAAACAGGGTATTACAGAGCATTGTGCAACCTGCAAAGCAGGTTTTGAAAAACCGGAATGCGAGATTATAGAGGTTGAAACAGACGGACAGAATGAACAGCACGCAGGAGTTATGAAAGCTTTTGCAGGAAAAATTCTGCACGGAACCCCACTGGTAGCAGGCGGAGAAGAAGGTATCAACGGTCTGATGCTCTCCAATGCCATGCATCTGTCAAGCTGGCTGGGACATCCGGTCACATTGCCGATCGATGAGGATGAATTCCTGAAAGAATTAAACGAACGTCGTGCGCATTCCCGAAAGAAAGAAGGGTCTGGTGTGGTATTTGACACAGAAGGTTCTTATGGAAGCAAATAGAAGGTTAATTAATCTGATAGCGTAATAAGCAGCAGGAAAGGACAACATAATATGATTCAGAATATTACAATCAGCGGATTTGCAGATGAAATCGATCCGTCTCTCGACAAACAGATAGAAGTAATCAAAAAACTGGGAATCTCTCATATTGAGATGAGAGGTGTAAATGGTAAGGGTCTGGTAGAGTATCCTCTCGATGAAGTGAAAAAAATAAAAGAAAAACTGGATGTCAACGGTATCAAACTTTCAGCAGTAGGTTCTCCGATCGGAAAAATCCAGATTACAGATGCGTTTGAAGAACACTTTGAACTGTTCAAACATACCGTGGAAATCGCAAAGATTATGGAAACTCCATATATCCGTATGTTCAGTTTCTTCATGCCGGAAGGGGAAGAACCGGAAAAATACAAAGACGAAGTATTCCGCCGTCTGGGCATGTTTGTAGAGTATGCAAAACAGCAGGATGTTATACTTCTCCATGAAAATGAAAAAGAAATCTATGGAGATGTGGCAGTAAGATGCAAAGAAATCCTGGATGAGTTTGCCTGCGATCATTTCCATGCAGTATTTGATTTTGCCAATTTTGTTCAGTGCAAACAGGATACCAAAGAGGCATATGAAATGCTGAAATCATATATCTCCTATATCCATATCAAGGATGCAATGTGGGAGAGCGGAAAAGTAGTTCCTGGCGGATATGGGGATGGAAATGTAAAAGAAATCCTTGCAGATCTGATAAAGAACGGATACGAAGGAGTATTGTCTTTGGAACCACATCTGGCTGATTTCTCTGGATTCTCAGCACTTGAACAGGGCGAGACAGAGAAAAAAGAACCGTTAAGCGGGGAAGAAGCTTACACAACCGCTTATAATGCACTTAGGAAAATAATAGAAGAATTGAAATAGCAGAAAAGGGGCTGTCACTGAAAATAATTCAGTGGCAGCCTCGAATTTTTTGCATTGCGTTGAGAATACGTGATACAATAGTAATAAGTCAGTTTGATTTCTGAAAAAGCAGACAGTGAATTGGAAGGTAGGGAATGATGTCGTATTATTTGAAAAATTTTGATGAGATACTGATAGAATTTCAAATCGGAAAACCGGGTCTTGAAGAACGGGTGACATCTATTGATTATATTAATGAAAATAAAAGAGATGTGTTTCCGGCGGGTATGGAGATTTCTTTGAATGGTCTTACAAAATGGATACAGCATCGCATTATTCCCAAGAACAGAACCTATGTACATGAAATTCTGGCAGCATACGGATTGAAACAGGGTGATTATAGGGGGATTATTGATATATGTAAGGGGTTGTCTGTAAATGACAGCTATTGGATTGTAGATTCGAATTTCC
>JBJFCH010000135.1:0-11960 GCA_051888835.1 Oliverpabstia sp.
CAACTTACGCTGTTCCCAATCGTCCGTGAATCCTTTGAATCGTATGTCCGGTTTTCTCTTCTCAGCCATATTATTCACCCATCAGCAGTGCTTTAAACTCACTGAGTCCTTTCATATCAAATTCATTTCCTTCCAGCTCATCGATCATAGAACAAAGTGTCCTCTCTGTTTCCTTAATTTGTTTTTCCAGGTCAAAATAGGTTGTTTCATATTTTTTACTGAGAGTTTGGATTTTGTTTACCAGCTCATCCACAATCCTGTCCGGTAACTGAAAGAGATTGGAAACCAGATTTTCAATCCATTTTTTCTCCAGAAGCATATATACCTGCTCATCGGTAAGATTTTCAATGGTTTCTTTCGTCAGTGCATGAAGTCTTGTTGTTTCACTTTTGATTTTTGCTTTGAGATCTTTTTCTTCTTTCTGCAGTCTCTCTACCTTTTTCAATTTTTCTATAAAGCTACTTGTCTCCAAAATTTTTTCTTCTGTTTTCAGTTCTTTTAACTTTTTCGTTACTTCCTTCGGTACAAATGTATCCCCGGCTTCATTCAAAATCTCCGTCTCCTTTTCTTCCTCCGTCAGAGAATCCATGATTTCTTCATACTGTGAAGGAATATCTGCAAGACAATTCTCTTTTTCAATCAAAGCATTTTTCTCTGCCTTTAAAATGGTTTCCTGCACCAACTCAAACGGAATGATATGTCCTGCCCATCCTTCCTGAACCTCCTGATCTTTGCCGTCCTTCTTTTTCGTAACCATATTGGGATTTACTTTCTTTGTCGCTTCAAAGCCTTCTGTCTGTATAATTTCCAAATCAATGGCTATTCTTCCCCATACATCATCAAGAAGCTGATACGCTTCGTATTTATCAATTAAAGGAATCGACTGCAATCTTTCAAAAATATTATCACTGATAACATTTTCCTCTTTTGTAATTATAACCTTGTGCATACCATCCAGCAGTTCTGATTTCAAATATTCAGAAAAGCTATCAAACGCAGTTGAAAATGTCTTTTCAAAATTTTTGATATCACGGTGATTCCTTACTGCCTCCCGGATATCATCTACAGCTAAAGTTACATAAGGCACCTCTCCTCCGGTAAACAAATCGTTTCTTAATTCCGGAAATGCTTTCCAATAATCATTCAACTCATCAATCTCTGCTTCCGGAATCCCACCAAACATAGAAGCATAGATATCCCAGCTTTCCGCCTTTTCAGAAGAATCCACATAACGGGGAATATTGAGATTATATTCATTTGCCCGAATTTCTTCCCTGGCAACCACTCTCGAATAACCGTCAATATTTTCCCTGTTAATTACTGTATCCACAATCCTCTTGATATCGGAAGCTCTCAGCTTATTGTTTTTACCCTCCTTCGTAAATCCTTTTGAAGCATCTACAATCAATACATCCGTATTATTCCTGCATTGTTTCAGCACCATAATAATCGTCGGAATGCCTGTCCCATAAAAAATATTCGCCGGTAACCCAATAATGGTATCAATATGATTATTTTCAATAAGATTCTTTCTGATCTCCCCTTCTTCTCCTCCTCTGAATAACACCCCATGAGGGAGTACGATTGTCATAATTCCATCTCTTTTCAAATGAAACAAATCATGCAGCAGAAAAGCATAATCCGCTTTTCCTTTCGGAGCCAGACCAAAACGAGCATATCTCGGATCATGTTGCTTATTGGAAGGATCCCACATTTGACTATAGGGAGGATTGGAAACTACAGCATCAACATATAACGGGTTATAGGTATTTACAGGGTCATTATCATCAAAATATGGCCAATCCTCCTCCAATGTATCTCCATTTCTTGTCACAATATTATCCGGTTTGATTCCTCGCATGACAAGATTCATACGTGTAAGATTATACGTGTTTTCTTTTAATTCCTGAGCATAGTATTTGATATTATTCTCATTATGGATATGTTTTGCCACACTATGACCAATAGTAATCAATAAAGAGCCTGACCCACTGGTAGGATCATAGATTTTAATTTCATTCTTATCTTTGAGATGATCTGCCACTATTTCAGACATCAAAACAGAAACCTCATGAGGAGTATAGAACTCTCCTGCTTTTTTACCGGCATTAGCTGCAAACATACTGATCAGATATTCATAAATGAATCCCAGTACATCATAATCCTGTTTTCCATCCATGGGAATATCTTTAATCAATTGCAACAGTCCACTGATTGCTTTCGTCTGCGAACCGGAACTGTCACCAAGTTTGCTGAGACCCGTTTCCAATGTTCGAAAAATATTTTCAAAAACTGTTTTGTGAGAAGGATAAATCCAACGGCTAAAAGCGGAAAGCGCATCACGTACATTAGAAACATCAAACTCCCTTCCCAATGCAATCCATGTTGAAAACAAATTCTTATACTCTATAAAATAACCTACATTTTGCTGAATAAACGCAATTGTCTCCGGATCTTCTTCTGTAAGCTGCTGAATATCCTCATCCGTAAAATCATTTTCTTTCAGAAACTTTATTTCCTGGTCAGACAGATATTTATAAAAAATAAATCCGAGAATATAATCCTTATATTCATTTGCCTCAATTTTAGAACGCATTTTATTGGCAGATTCCCAGATTTTGTTTGCAAGCTGCTGTTTATTCATAGTTGTATCCCTTCCTGTTGTAAAATTTATCTCAAATCAATTCAGAGTTTTCTATCTGTTTCACTCATACTCTTTTACAGTGTCATTGTTTTCTTCCATTGTACTTTGTTATCTGTCAAAATTCAATATAGCACTTCATCCATTTCGTCCTTGCTTTTCCTCTACAAATCGATTATACTTCAACTGTATGTCGCAGGACATATTTACTTCCAATATGAAATTGACAGTTCGAGACCATCCTGTCATTAAACAAAACTAGGGACAACTATAATTACGGTAAACGTAATGTGTAACACGTAAAATGTATGTTGTTGTGTAAATTATTTGGAGGTGAACGAATATGGTGAATAAAGATATGAGCAAAGTGCAGAAGCTGACGCTTTCTGCCATGATTATCGCACTGTATGTGACAGTTATGTACTGTACACAGAGCTTTTCTTTCGGAGCATATCAGATCCGGATCGCTACATCCCTGTATGCTCTTTCTTACCTGTTTCCGTTCCTGGTTTTACCCCTTGGTCTCGCAAATTTCATAGCCAATATGCTGTTCGGAGGTCTCGGACTTCTGGATATGGTGGGAGGTTGTCTTGTGGGCATCGTGACCTCGTCACTGATCGTAGGAATCCGTAAGCTGCACTGGAACCGTCTGCTGATAATTCTTCCGATTACCTTTGTACCGGGACTGGGAGTTGCCACCTGGCTTTCCTATCTGCTTCAGATGCCGTATCCCGCATTGGCTGTCAGCCTGTGTATCGGTCAGGTAATTCCTGCCATCTGCGGTGTCCTGTTAATTAATGTGCTGGAACGTGTCACAGGAAAGACTCATAAAAATAATATCAGGAGGCAAAATGTATGAGTGGAAGATCAAAAGAAGAATTAAACGGCGTCACTCAGCTTGGAAATCAGAAGACAAGGTATAAATCTGATTACGCTCCGGAAGTACTGGAAACATTCCCCAATAAGCATCCGGAAAATGATTATTTCGTCAAATTCAACTGCCCGGAATTCACAAGTCTCTGTCCTATGACCGGACAGCCGGACTTCGCTACGATTTATATTTCTTACGTACCGGGAGAACGAATGGTGGAGAGTAAATCTCTGAAACTCTACCTGTTCAGTTTCCGTAACCATGGAGATTTCCATGAAGATTGTGTAAATATTATCATGAAAGATCTGATCAAACTGATGGATCCCAAATACATTGAAGTATGGGGCAAATTTACTCCCCGGGGAGGTATTTCCATCGATCCATACTGCAACTATGGAAAACCGGGAACTGCATGGGAAAAAGTAGCTTTTGAGCGTCTTACCCATCACGACCTGTACCCGGAAAAAGTGGACAATCGTTAGGAGGCTTTCTGATGTCTGAAAAAGCAATGGTTCTATTCAGCGGCGGCGTGGACAGCACCACCTGTCTTGGTCTGGCAATCGAACGTTTTGGTAAAAAAAATGTGATCCCTCTGTCCATCATTTATGGACAGAAACATGTAAAAGAAGTGGAAGCCGCAAAAAAAGTTCTGGAGTATTATGGACTGAAAGGAACGGAATTGGATCTGACTCCTATCTTCGCCTACAGTGACTGCTCTCTGCTGTCCCACTCGAAAGAAGAGATTCCGGAAGAATCCTATGCCGAACAGATAAAAGAAAGAAATGGTGCCCCGGTAACTACCTATGTACCTTTCCGGAATGGACTTTTTCTCGCATCTGCTGCCAGTATGGCACTGTCCATGGGCTGCTCTTATATTTATTATGGGGCACACCACGACGATGCAGCGGGCAATGCTTATCCTGACTGCAGTGAAGCATTTTACGACAGCATGAATCAGGCTGTCTGGGAGGGAAGCGGTAAAGCAATTCGGATCGAAGCACCGTTTATCAATTGGAACAAAGCACAGGTTGTCAAAGAGGGGATTCGTCTGAAGGTTCCCTATGAACTTACCTGGAGCTGCTATGAGGGTGGGGACACACCCTGTGGCAAATGCGGTACCTGCATCGACCGGCAGAAAGCCTTTGAGGCAAACGGCATAAACGATCCCGCCCTGCAGTAATTATTTCAAAATATACGATATCTTTCAAATGCCCCGGTCACAGGCTAACATACAGCCTTGTATCCGGGGCATTTCAAGCTATTGACACAAATCTCGCATAAACTTTTATTTTTTGTCTTTTTTTGCAAGCAACTATCTGTTGACACTTGTTATGCAAACTGTTATAATGAAATTGCATATCTGGGAAACTTCTAAACCGTTCGGTTACTGATTCCCCTTATGAAATTAACTATTATATGGCGGAAAGCAGTGAAACGGTAAGAATATCTCTGGTACATACGTTTCTTCTTTCCGTCCCTTATGAAAGGAGAAATGTGAATGACAAAACGAAAACTGGACGATTTGAATTTACTGGATGATTTTCTGTTCAATTCTGTAGTAAATTATCCAGGCATTGGAGAAAAATTTATCCGGGAGCTTTTGCGGGTGATTTTAGGAAAAAATTTCGGCAAACTAACTGTGATCCCGCAAAAATTCTATCCTGGCTCTGATACGGATAAACACGGCGCCCGGCTGGATGTCTACATAGAAGAAGCCTGTACCGACAACTCTGAAAATGACATAAGAGTATACGATGTAGAACCGGACAAAAATATAAAGGACGTAACTGTCCTGCCGCAACGTGTTCGTTTTTATCATGCTAAAATCGATGCAAACAGTTTGAAATCAGGAGAAAGCTATCAGATGCTGAAAAAGGTCATGGTTATTCTGATCACTCCATATGATCCTTTCAGTCTGAACCGCATGATTTATACGATACGAAACAAATGCGAAGAAGTTCCTTCCATGCCATATGATGACGGAGCATGCACCATTTTTCTCTATACCAAGGGCACAGAAGGAAATCCCCCGGAAGAACTGAAGCAGCTTCTTCTCTATATGGAACACACTACAGAAGAAAATGCAAAAAATGATAATCTTCAGAACATACAGAAAATGATCAACCTGGTAAAGCAGGATAGGGAGGTGTCATTGGAATATATGAAAATTTTTGAACGAGAAGAAATGTTGATCGAACAGGGTATCCAACAAGGACGGCAAGAAGAACAAATCAATACCGAACGTGAACGACAACGAGCAGAACAGGAAAAGAATCGAGCTGATCATGAAAAGAATCGAGCTGATCATGAAAAAGAGCGGGCTGACCGACTTGAAGAAGAATTACAACGTCTTAAAGAGTACTTAAATCAATAAACTAAAAACTATTATTGACTTTTCATTTTTCTTCGTCTATACTTAGCATAATCCTAAATTGAATACAGGAACAGTTGAGAGTGAGCGAGAGTTCATGAAGGGGTACACCACCACGGGTGTATTTCTTTGTGAACTCTTTTTTGTATCATAGGAAAGTCCTCTGACTTCCCTATGATACAAAAAACCTCCGGGGCTTGCACACTTTATTCTTCCGGAAAGGAGTTTTCATGATTACAATTAATGGAAAAAGTATAGGATTATCCGAAAATATCACTGTTTCAGAGTATCTGAAGAAGAATCAATATCGTCCTGAGCGGATTGCCATTGAACTGAATGGAAGTATTCTTCCCAAATCTGCTTATGATTCTACCATATTGAAAGATGGCGATGTGATGGAAATTGTAAGTTTTGTGGGAGGCGGCTGATATGGATAAAGAAAGCTCAAAACATCATACATTTACCAGAGAAGAACTTCTCCAGGCATTGAACGAGCGCCATTCACCTGAAACACAACAGAAGCTTTCCGATGGAAAGGTAGCCATCGCCGGCCTTGGAGGGCTGGGATCCAATGTGGCTTTCGCTCTGGCCCGAATCGGTGTAGGAATGGGCAAAGGCCATCTGCATTTGATTGATTTTGATGTGGTAGATCTTACCAATCTGAACCGACAGCAATACTTTCTGGAACACGTAGGGCTTGCCAAAACAGAGGCTTTAAAATCTGAACTTTTGCGAATCAATCCATATCTACATATTCAAACAGACTGTGTCCGGGTTACGGAAGAAAATATTACTGCCCTATTTGCCCAAGATGAGATCATATGCGAAGCTTTTGATGATCCGGAAGCAAAAGCAGTACTTACCAACGGTATTCTGGAACATTTTCCGTGCAAAAAATATATTGCTGCTTCCGGACTTGCCGGATTTGAAAGCAGCAATCTGATCCGCACCCGTCGTGTGATGCCAAACTTTTATCTGTGTGGAGACGAAATCACCGAAGCCAGCTATGGCAAAGGACTGATGGCACCCCGGGCTGCACTTTGCGCCGCCCACGAAGCCAATATGATTACCCGGATTCTTCTGGGAGAAGCAGACGTATGATTCACACAATGTCTCGGGACTGCTTTGTAAGTGCAAATCGAGTACGCTGCGAAGCAATCATATTATGAACAATTACAAATATTTTCAAAGAAAGAAGGATTTTGATATGAACAACAAAGACGACAAACTGATTCTCGGAGGACATGAATTTACCTCCCGCTTTATCCTGGGATCCGGAAAATTTTCTCTGGATCTTGTAAAGGCATGTATCGAAAAAGCCGGAACCCAGATTATTACTCTGGCACTGCGTCGGGCAAATGAAGGTGGACTTGCCAATATTCTCGACTATATTCCCGACAATATCACACTTCTCCCCAATACCTCCGGAGCAAGAAATGCCGAGGAAGCTGTGCGGATTGCCCGTCTCTCCCGTGAAGTGGGCTGTGGTGATTTTGTAAAAATTGAAGTCATTCACGATTCCAAATATCTCCTTCCTGATAATTACGAAACCATCAAAGCTACAGAAATTCTTGCAAAAGAAGGGTTTGTGGTTATGCCTTACATGTATCCGGATCTGAATGCAGCCCGTGACCTGGTAAATGCCGGAGCTGCCTGCATCATGCCTTTGGGGTCTCCAATCGGTTCCAACAAAGGACTGTGTACAAAAGAATTTATCCAGATTCTCATTGACGAAATTGATCTTCCGATTATCGTAGATGCCGGTATCGGACGTCCCTCTCAGGCATGTGAAGCTATGGAAATGGGTGCCAGCGCAGTTATGGCAAACACCGCCATTGCCACAGCCGGAGATGTACCTGCCATGGCAGAAGCATTTAAGAAAGCAATCGAAGCCGGAAGAAGTGCTTATCTGTCAGGTCTTGGAAGAACTCTGGACAAGGGTGCCAGCGCATCTTCCCCATTAACCGGATTTTTGCAGGACTAATTTACATAAGGAGGCATTGCAATGAATGAAAATATAGAAAACCATCAGGATACCCACTTAAATGAAAGTATTTTAAGTGAAGTAATCCTGGAGGATCAGAAGAAAAACCGAATCGATCACATGACTTATCTTCCCGGCATGGAAGTTCTGAAGTCAGATGTCATGGATCAGGTAATCACTACTATGAATGCTTATGACTACGCTCAATATACGGAAGTGGATGTTCGCCGTGCTCTGGCGCATGACAGTCGGACACCGGAAGATTTTAAAGCACTTCTTTCACCGGCTGCCCTTCCTCTTCTGGAGGAAATCGCGCAGACTGCACGGATGGAAACAAGAAAGCATTTCGGCAACAGTGTCTATATGTTTACTCCGCTTTATATAGCAAACTACTGTGAAAATTATTGTATTTACTGCGGATTTAACTGTCACAACAAAATTAACCGTGCACAGTTAAAGCCGGATGAAATTGACAAAGAAATGGCTGCCATTGCCAAATCAGGGCTTCAGGAAATCCTGATCCTGACCGGTGAAAGCCGTGCCAAATCAAATGTAGAATATATCGGAGAAGCCTGTAAGATTGCTAGAAAATATTTCCGTGTCATCGGACTGGAAGTTTACCCTATGAATTCCGATGAATATGCATACTTGCACGAATGCGGAGCAGACTATGTAACCGTTTTCCAGGAGACCTACAATTCTGATAAATACGAGACGCTTCATCTTGCAGGTCACAAACGAATTTTCCCTTACCGCCTGAACGCCCAGGAACGAGCTCTGAAAGGCGGAATGCGTGGTGTGGGCTTTGCTGCACTTCTGGGGCTGGATGATTTTCGCAAAGATGCCTTTGCTACCGGATATCACGCATACCTTCTACAACGGAAATATCCCCATGCAGAAATCGCATTTTCTATACCAAGACTGCGCCCGATCATCAACAACGATCGAATCAATCCTATGGATGTCCATGAGCCGCAGCTTCTTCAGGTTTTATGTGCTTATCGTCTGTTTATGCCATTTGCAAGTATCACCGTATCCACAAGAGAATGCGCACGGGTAAGAGATAATCTGGTAAATATTGCCGCCACCAAGATATCTGCCGGTGTCAGCACAGGAATCGGGGAACATGTGGAGGATCTCGAAGATAAAGGGGACGGACAGTTCGAGATTTCAGACGGACGTTCTGTAGATGAAGTATATCAGGCACTGCTGCAGCACGATCTTCAGCCGGTAATGCAGGATTACCTGTATGTGTAATACATATGGAAAACAATAGCTTGTTTGAAACTGTGATAGCTGTCACGAACCGGCATCTCTGTGACCGTCCCTTCACAGAGCAATTGGAACGTGTCTGCAGCCATCATCCCAGGGCACTGATTCTTCGGGAAAAAGATCTGCCGGAAAAAGAATACGAGCTTCTGGCAAAAAATGTACTTGAAATCTGCCGTAATTATGATGTCCCCTGCATTCTTCATACTTACACTGACGTAGCCCGCAGACTGGGATGCTCCCGTATTCATCTTCCTTTGCCGCTTTTAAGAACGAATGCTTCTTCTCTCGGAAACTTTTCCCTGATCGGAACCTCTGTTCATTCCTTGGAAGAGGCTGTTGAAGCAGAAAAGCTGGGAGCTTCCTATCTTACAGCCGGACATATCTATGTCACCGATTGCAAAAAGGGACTTCCACCCAGAGGCACCGGATTTCTCCGGGAAGTCTGTCTCCAGGTGTCAGTCCCTGTCTATGCGATCGGTGGTATCCATCTGGATAAAACCAAGATGAAAGAAGTCATCGGATGCGGGGCAGCCGGTGGGTGCATCATGTCGGGAATGATGCGCCTTTAAATCTTGTATCAACACAATTTACTACCGTTGGCTACCAGTTTGAAACGGCAGCCCAACACCTCTGCGGCCCGTTTACACATCATCATACGCTGCAGAAATATTTCAAAATAATCCATTACTGTACAAATGGTATCGTCCAGCTCCAGATTCATCTGTATCACCTTTTTATCTTCTTTAATTTCCAGTACAGAACAAAGAGCTGCATAGTTTACGCGATCATGAATATCAAAATTGGCGGGTACCGGATTCTGAACTCTGTCTCTTCGGACATCTGTTTTATCCGCCAATACAAGTGCTGCAGATACCACATCGATAGCTGTTCCCGTAGATTCATCGTGATGCCCTATGGCTGTCACGACTTTTAATATATCTTCCATAGGCATTTTCATATCTTTCAGAATCTGATATGCCAGAATCGCTCCGCTTTCCGCATGATTGTGACGATTGATTGCATTTCCCATATCATGCATGTAGCCCGCGATTTTTGCCAGTTCGATATCTTCCTTTTCAAACCCCAGTCTTTCCAGGATTTTCCCGGCATTCTCCGCCACTCTGGCAGCGTGCCTTCTGGAATGTTCCGTGTATCCCAATTCTGCCAGTACTTCATTTCCTCTTTCTATCAATGAATTAATTTCCTGTTTAATTCTCACATCTTTATATGTGATGGGTGAGCTTTTATCATTTTCCACTGTAATGTCACTTCTCCTGTTCATTATTACAGGCAGAGATCAGGCTGACCTGCTGCTGTCTGTTCTTATTATGCTGTTTTCTCTTTATTATAATCACCCAATGTAATATTTTCTTTTATACTTCTGAAAATTCATGTAAAATATTTCGGAAATCAGTATATATCACTGCAACCATCTGTTGAAATGGTCACCACCTGCCAGGGAATCATTTTTCCGCTGTTTTTCAATGCAGTTACCGCCGCATTCTGGATTCCTCCGCAGCAGGGAACTTCCATACGGACGATCGTAAGACTTTTTATATTGTTCCCTGAAATAATATCTGTCAGTTTTTTACTGTAGTCCACACTGTCCAGTTTGGGACATCCAATCAAGGTCACCTTTCCCTGGATAAAGTCCTGATGAAAACTGCCATAAGCATACGCAGTACAGTCTGCAGCAATCAGAAGATTCGCTCCTTCAAAATACGGCGCATTTACAGGAACAAGCTTAATCTGAATCGGCCACTGCCGAAGTTGTGATATTCTTCTCTTATTCTCTTTTACTGCTTTTTCATCATAAGCAGCAGCCTCCCGTTCAACAAAGGTAATTGCTCCTGTAGGACATTGGGGTAGGCAATCTCCAAGACCGTCACAGTAATCATCCCTGAGCAGCTTTGCTTTCCCGCCTGCCATACCGATAGCGCCTTCATGACATGCTTTTGCGCACAGACCGCAGCCATTACATTTACTTTCATCTATTTGAATAATTTTTCTGATCATTAGTACCTCCTTTTGTTTTCCTTGACTTTACATGTTCAGTATAATAAAATTATTCCAACATGTATGTTGTTATTACAACAAAAGGAGAAAAATGAACTGTATTTTTTTGTCAAAAACTGTTTTATTTCGGGGAATTCAGGCAAGTGAGATTGAAGAAATGATGAGTTGTCTTGGTGCCAGGGAAACGAAATATAAAAAAGGGGAATTTATTTATCGCACCGGTGATCTGGTGGAATCCATGGGTTTGGTGCTCTCAGGAAATGTGCATATAGAAAGTGATGATATCTGGGGAAATAAAAGTCTGCTGGACAGTGTGGGCCCCGGTCAGTTTTTTGCCGAGACCTATGCATGTCTGCCGGGTGAACCAATGATGGTAAATGTGTTTGCCAGACAAGATTCGGAAATTCTTTTTATCAACATCAGAAAACTGATGGAGGTCTGTCACAACACCTGCGCTCACCATAGCAAACTGATACAGAATCTTCTGACCCTCTCTGCCCAGAAAAATCTGAATCTGTCACGTCGGATTTTTCATACTTCCTCCAAAACAATCCGCGGAAGACTTCTTTCCTATTTATCTTCGGAAGCACTCCGACAGGGGAAATATGAATTTACCATCCCCTATAATCGCCAGCAGCTTGCTGATTATCTCGGAGTGGACCGCAGTGCACTTTCCAATGAACTGAGTAAGATGCAAAAAGATGGAATATTAGTCACAGATAAAAATAATTTTAAGCTAATGTAGGACAGGGGACAGTCCCCTGTCCTACTCTTACACAATCTCATCCAGAGAACAGATCTGAAT
>JBJFCH010000136.1:0-11881 GCA_051888835.1 Oliverpabstia sp.
ACCTGACATCTGATGGTATCATTATAAAAGATGTAAAATCGCAAGTCAATTCACGGTAAATCGCAATTTTGTCTCATTCTGAGTTCATAGAAAGAAATCTCCCCTTACCTTTATTCATTACATTCACATTTTCATCCGGTATCCAGCCCCCCACACCGTTTCTATAATCTGTGGAGAGGCCGAGTCTCTCTCTATTTTTTCTCGAAGACGGTTGATATGCACTGTTACAGTGGCCATATCACCATAAGAATCTATTCCCCATATTCTGTCATACAGCATTTCTTTTGAAAAAACGATACCCGGACTTTCAGCTAACAAGATAAGAAGTTCATATTCTTTATTAGTCAATGCGATTTCCCGACCATCAAAAAGCACTTTCCTCTCCATCGGAAATATCTCAAGCCATTTAATTTGAATCGATTGCTTCTGAATTTCTTCTCTGAAGTCTAAAAGTCTTTCGTGAATTTGAATATGAGACCGAACTCTTGCCACTAATTCTGTCGGACTAAACGGTTTTACCAGATAATCATCTGCTCCTAATCCTAATCCACGAATCTTATCCACATCCTCTTTTTTAGCGGTTACTATAAGAATCGGAAGATACAGTTCCTTTCTTATCTCCCGGCAAATATCAAAACCACTTTTTCCTGGGAGCATCACATCCAGAATCACAGCATCATAACCGCCTTGTAATACCTCTTCCACAGCAAACTCCCCATTCAAATCAATCTTTACCTCAAATCCACCAGCTTCCAGATAATCCCGCTCCAGTGCTGCAATTAATTCATCATCTTCCACAATCAATATTCTGCTCAATCGTCTTTTTTCTCCTTAATTATTGGTAACCTTATAATAATAGAAAGTCCCTGTTGATTTTCTGCATAAGCATATCCTCCATGCCCTTCAATAATCTCTTTTACCACAGCCAAACCAATTCCACTGCCTTTTCCTGAATGAGTTCTTGCACTATCTGTTCTGTAAAAAGTATCAAAAATACGCTCCAAACTCTCTGCTGGAACGCCAGGGCCATCGTCATGAAACATCAGGCAAACCCATTTTCCACTATTTTCTGTTGTTAACCGAATCCATACCACCGAATCAGGTTTTTCTCTATATCGTACTGTGTTTGTAAACAGATTATCCATCACCCGGTTCATCTTTTCCTCATCTAAATATATCGGATAGTATTTTTCCTCTGCGTCAAAACGAACTGTAACTCGGTTATTCTTTGCTTCATCTTCATAAGCAGCCAAATACTTTTTAAGGAATGTTTTTAAATCTGCATATATCAAATGATATTTCAAACTTTCATGCCCCAGACGATTATAGTCTGACAGACTGTTTACAAGGCGCTCTAAATCTCCAGTCCGAATTTTTATTGCTTTCAAATACCGCTTTTGTTTTTCCTCCGTATCAGCAATTCCTTCTATCAGCCCATCTACATACCCACTGATAGATGTTAATGGTGTCCTGATATCGTGAGAAATTCCAGAAATCATATCTTTGCGCCGCTTTTCATTTTCCAATCGCTGTTCCACAGATTCCTTTAAATATTTTCTCATTTCATCAAAATCGTGGAATACTGGCATAAATTCATCTTTGGTTTCATATCGGATTTTCATATCAAGATTTCCTTCTTTGATTTCTCTTGTTGCAAGGCTCAAAGATCTGAGGGGAATCAAAACACTTTTTGATACCCAATACGACAACATCCAGTTCACAAGTATTGTCAAACCGAAAAACAGGCTCAGAGAAATAACAATATATTTCATAATATAATTCTGAAAGTAGGATTCTACCTCTGTCTGCATTCGCTTATTATTGACAGCGATAATCGAAAACTCTTTTTCCTCATGAATGAATGTGTTTTTAATTACGAAAACATTTTCACTACAAACTGTCATCGTTCGGGCAGAGCACAATGTTTCTCCTGCGATGTCCCCGGCCGCCTGCATATCCGCATCTGAAATATTGGAATATAGTATTTTTCCATTTTTCTTTACAGCAATACAATATCCCATTTTTTCCAGTTTCCTCTCCAGATGATACATAGTTTTACTTTGCTGTATTGTTTCCGCGGCTCTCTTTCTCCCATTCTTCTCCCAATTGTTTTCCCACAATTCCTGCTGATAGGTATAAATTAAACTTTGGGCCGACTGAATTCCATTTTCATCTCTATACATCATTTCCAGAGAGTGCAAATAACTTCCAAAAGAAGCTTGCAGGTTTAAAATTGTTATAAAAATTGTTACAAAAATGGGAATCAGCACCATCAAAATATTGGATAGCCATACTTTTTTTTGAATTGTCATAATACCCTTTACCACACCATACCGTAATCGTCATTCCTAAAATTTTAAAAGATGTCAGATACAGACTCTTATCTCTGCACCTGACACCTCTATGGAACCTGTCTATGCCGCCCGGAACCGGTATCCGACCCCCCATACAGTTTCAATATAAGAAAAAGTATGAAGCGCTTTTTCCAGTTTTTCTCTCAACCGGCTGATATGCACTACGACCGTTGACGTATCGCCTACTGTCTCCATTCCCCAGATTTTTTCAAACAAATCTGCTTTTGAAAATACCACATTGGGATTCCTTGCTAAAAACAGAAGAAGCTCAAATTCCTTTTTTGATAAAGCGATTTCCTGTCTGCCTGCATATGCCTTTTGTTCATTCGGTAGTATGATTAGTTTTCCCACACGAATCCCTTCCATCTGTGATTTTTGTTTTTGTTCTACAAGCCGGTCATACACCCCAAGATGGGCCTTCACTCTCGCTACGACCTCGGACGGACTAAATGGTTTAATGATATAATCATCAGCGCCTACTCCGAGACCACGGATGGTATCCTGTGAATCTTTTCTTGCCGATATCATAATAATTGGCATATCAAATCGTTTTCGCAATTCCCTGCACACATCAAAACCATTCTTCCCGGGAAGCATTACATCCAGAAGAAGAATATCATAAGAACCAGACGATATTCGGTCAGATACCTCCAGACCGTCCGATATAACTTCTACTTCAAAACCGGCAGTCTGCAGATAATCTCGCTCCAACTCTGCTATTAAAATGTCATCCTCCGCAATAAGAACCCTTTTCATGTGTGTCCTCCTTCATGCATTTTAAGCATTATTTTTTTCTAACTGCGCAAGCTCTTGCAGCATCCGGATACCCTCAACTTTTTCTACGGAAGCATTCCAATACCACTAAGCCAGGAACGAACTGTATCAATACTGTCTCCAGTCACATCCTTTCCGCGCAGAATAGTTCCCCCTTTACAATACCGGTTAATGCTGCTTAAACTACCACTGATTCCACTGCCGCCACTGGTACAGAACGGAATCACTGTCTTACCAGAAAAATCATGGCTGTTTAGAAATGTATTGACAACCGGAGGTGTAGTATCCCACCAGATTGGATACCCTATGAAAATTATTTCATAGTCTTCAAAATTTTCTAAGTTACCTGCCAGAGCTGGAAGTGAACCGGCACTGATCTCCCTCTGGGCCCGTTCCGTTGTAGCCGTATAGCTTGCCGGATAGGGTTCTGCCGGATGGATTTCGAAAAGTGTACCACCAACCTGCTGTTGAATCAGATTTGCAGCCCGTTCTGTTGTATTCGTACGGGAAAAATATGCTATTAAAATATCATCTCCACCCGCTGTCTCCTGCCCTTCCGTATTTGTTGTTTCCAAAGTGTTCCGAGTCTGGACCGTACCATTCTCAATCCATGCTCCATCCGAATTTACCTGGTAACCATCCGGTGTGGTGGTATCTGCATACATCCAGCCTTCCATATCAAACGCATAGCACTCTGCAACACCATCCTGATTTCCATCCAACCACTGCCATGATGGTATTGACTCAGAGCCGGCATAGTATGTTCCATCCCCTAAGTCATACCACCATCGTCCACTGTTTGCTCCCTGTCCATTTACCCATCCTGCCGCAAATGCAGTCATTGAAAACGCGACAGTGGCAATCATCGTTGTTACAAAAAGTTTAACCTTTTTTCTCACGTCTTTTTTCCTCCTTTTCGTGATCAAACCACCAGTATATGCCGGAATATCCGTCAATAACCAGATTTTACTCTAGTGAATAACTCCCTGTCCAATACTTAGACAGAATGTTATTTCATGCTTTAAAAGCATGATTTGTTTTTCTCAAACTCTTCCATTTCTCAAAAAAGCCAGATCATACAGCATTGAAAGCATGTATGATCCGGCTGAAAGGGAAATATTTACATTTAAGAGTGCATATCAATATTTATAAGCAATCATAACGAATAAATTGCTCTATAGGAAATCTCCGGCAAACGCTGCCCGCTCATCACCTCCCCAATCCTTTCTCTTTCATCATTGATATAATAGATAGTTCCATTATTGTATTCATACCGATATTCTCCATTGACGCGGTAAGTGCGGTTACCAGTCTGGACTCTTCCAGACTCATTTACCAGATAAAGACGGCCTCCCACTTCATATACCTGGAAATCCTCTCCTTCTTCTGCCTCCACCAGCTTACCATTGTAGTAGAGGTATCCGCTTCGCTCGCCGGTATATCCGCCTCCACGGTTGTTGCCAGAGCCGTTAAAGTAGTAAGTTCCACGCTCACCTTCTTCGTCAATCACACTGGTCTGGCGTTCCCGTTTCATTGCTCCGTCCGAATCATTCGCGCCAAAATAGGCACTTACTACTGTCCCATCATCCATTCGGAAGCCAAGCAGCCCGCTCTGCATACGTCCATATTCGTCAAAGAAATAATACTGTCCATTGATCCTGGTTGTTGCATCTGCTAAATTATCTGCGTTATCGCTCAGATACTCCGGCACGCCGTTACTATTAAAATAATACCATGCGCCATCACTGTCATAATCATGCGCACGCTGTGCATTACTGGAGGTCGCAACACTGAAGTTAAAGTTTCGATCGTTGTCACTGTCTTCTGGATCATCCGTTAAATATCGCCAGCCGGTTGCCATCTGCCCTTCATCGGGACCTCCGAAATATTTCAACGTACTGATACCAGTGGAATCTCCTGCCTCTCTTTGCCCAACTTCAACCCAGCCGGTTACCATCTTTCCATTTTCATCAAAATAGTATCGGTTACCATTGATTCTCCGATTGGCATAAGTATTGCTATCAGAAGCCTTAACTGCACGCCCGTTTTCCTGAAAATAAAACCAGGTTCCCATATCACCATAAGACACAATGGTATTCACCTCTCCATCCTCAGGATTCTCATCGTCATCCATATCAAGGGCCAGCCAGCCGGTTTTCATAGCACCATCATTTTCATCCCCAAGATAATACAGATAATCGTCAAGATTCAACCAGCCGTACTGCATGACACCATCATCATTAAAATAATATCTCTGATTATTAATGGTTCTCCAACCGTTTGTCACTACTCGCCCATTGGCATCAAGATAAAACCAACCGCCCTCTGAATTAGGAGCACTGTAATCTTCCTCAGCTGCATAAATCCACTGATTTGTCAGACGTACGCCATCATCATTTACATAGTAGGTGTCATCTACCCATTGCCCGGTCACCATGACTCCATCTGAACCCAGATAGTAATAATGATTGCCGGACTGTCTCCAGGTATCTGTCAGGCGATTTCCTGCATTATCTGTATAAATCCACGAATCGCCCTGTTGTTCCCAGCCTGCTGCAAATGAAGGCATAGATGATCCCATCGCCACAAACAACGCCGCTGCATATACAGAAATTGCTTTTGCTTTGTTTTCATGTTTCATGCGTTCCATCACTCCTTTATTATTTTTTTGAACAAAGCTGATTATAAAAGCCAATAATAACATGGGACTAACAAATACATAAACAAAGGATAAACTGACCTTTCATTTTTCTTACAGGAAAGTAATTATTAGTTTCACTTAGAACTTATCCGTGCTTTGCATATCAAATCGGTCTATACAAACCAAAAATGTTTTGGAAAGTTCCTGAAAAAGATCCTCAGAGAACTTCCCTCCCACTGTAGCTCTAGCAAGAAGCATTGGTCGATACATCAGAAACAGCTTCTCTTTCGCCTCTGGATCCCCATTTTGAGCCTGAAACATCAGTTCCTCAAAGTTCATTCTTTTCAACTCCTTTTCTCAATTTCTTTAACGTATAAGCATACGATGACCCTGCCAGCCTTTTATCCATTCCAGTTAAGTCTTCAATTTCTTTAAATGTAAGACCGACAAATAAACGAGCATATAAAAGGACAATCTGGCGATCTGTAAGGGACGATAATGCTCTCCACAACTGTCCATCAATCTGCTCACCCAAATAAGCCCTGATGTTCCCTGCTTCTAAGAAATTTGGGTCAAAGCATCTCTCCTCTTTCCATGCATTTACCCAGTCAAGTTCCGGATCCTCAACCAGTTCCGGATCTGTGACCCATTCTTTTTCCTCTCTGTAGCATTCCTTTTCCCAATAATGATTTCTGGCTCTCCGAACCGAAACCTCAACATATTTTGTAAAACGGTATCTTAAAATATCATCTTTTGTCTGTTTCATCGTGTCCTCCAGTCTCTGTTATTCTTTTATCCAAGCAGTGTTCGGAGGTCCCCTACACCAGAGCAACAAAAAACCCCGGTTAATACGGGTATATAGTATGGTTTTTGCAACAAAAAAGGAACGGCACATTACCATTCCTCTACTTTTTCGCTTATGAAATATTGTCCTTTGTTGATATTTAGACGGCAGTTTTTCTTTTGACAAGTTTGTACTATATACCTTTATAGATTAGGGGTAATAGTTTATGTCTTAATTCTTTTTTACCAATTAAACTTAGAACGAGGTGATTGATTATGAAAAGCCCTGACCATCTGTTAGGATTTACTATTAAGGCAGCCCGCGAGGCCCACAAAATGACCCAGGAGCAGCTGGCCGAGGCTGCTGGAATTTCCACCGTATATGTTTCAGAAATTGAAAACAAACGAACAGTTCCCAGTTTCAATGTACTCTGCTCTATTTGCCAAGTTTTAAACATTTCACTGGATAGCATCATCTTTCGTACAGAATCCGGAACTGCTCAAAGCATTGCCAGACTTCTTACACGCTGCAATGAAAATCAACTGCAGGTAATCTACGCGATGATTGAAGCCATGCTTAAAATCGGTTTATAATTCCCCTTCCTTTTTATATCGCATAAACCTCTCTCTATCTTCTCTATAACATCTCAATGTATGACTTTTCATCGCAATTTTCTACATATTCTGACATAATTCGACTCAAAATGTAAAATCACAATTATAAGCCGACAATTATCCTTAACTGTCGGCTTATCCTGTCTTAACTCCCATATTATTTTATCTTATAACCTCTTCCTCGAATTGTAAAAATGTAGTCCTTTCTGCCAGATAGCACCTCCAATTTTTTTCGTATACGGGATATGGTGATTTCAATTGTATGGTAATCCACACGGTCTCCATCTCCTGTAACATGTTCATAAATCTGCTGTTTACTTAACACCTGTCCCGAATACTGTAGGAGAAGATATAAAACCTGAAACTCTCGATTGGTAAAATATATCTCTTTTCCACAACATTTGACTGTATGCTCACTGTAATTTATCGTCAGGCCGCATTTTTCAATTACTTTCATTTGAAGTCAACTCCTACTGCTTTCTCATATTCGATCACATTAACTTTCGTATTGCTGTGATAGCGATCCAATGTAAACACTTCCGCGATGCTTTCTGTCAAATATACTTCCCCTTCCTCGGTAATCAGGATCAGATCAAAGTTCTGGCATTGTCGCCAGTATTTTACGGCCCGGTCACGTCCCATGACAAAAATGGCTGTAGAAAGAGCATCGCACAGACGCCCTTCCTCGGAAATGACGGTAACAGACATCAAACCGCTTTCTGCAGGTAAACCGGTAGATGGATCAATGATATGACCGTACTTTTTACCATCCTCACCAATAAAGTAACGTTCATAGTTGCCGGAAGTTACGACAGCCATGTTACTGATTTCCAAAACGCCCATATTACCTCCAGAAAAGGGATCCCGCAGACCAAGCCTCCATGGGCTCCCATCCGGCTTAGTCCCCACTGCTTGAATGTTTCCGCCAATATCCAGCAAAGCTGAAGTAATACCATTGTCCCGCAGCACCTGAGAGGCAATTTCACCAGCATACCCCTTCCCAACCGACCCCAGATCCAGCATCATACCATCATCCAATCGGACGCTATTGCCTTTCAAACTTACCCTTTCATAACCTACATTTTGTAATAGCGCAGCAATCTCGCTATCAGACGGGATATGATTTTCTCCTGTGGTAAAGCCCCAAGCGGTCAAAACCGGATATATCGTCGGTTCTAGAGCACCATCGGTTTCTTCCGCTATTTGAAAAGCAAAAGAAAGCAACTCCTTTGTTTCTTCACTCACCACAGTAGCCAGTCCACCGCTATGATTTATAGCGTATATATCACTGCCGAAAGTTGTCACAGACCAGAGTCGTTCCAGTTCTGTCAGTTTGTTTGCCGCTTTCATCAGGGCTGTTTCTGCATCTCGTCCATAAGCGGTCATTGTGATATAAGTATCCATGGCAAACAATTCTGTGGTCGTCTCATTTTGGTTGGTATCGTCTAAGCGATGAAACGAAGTATTAGGCAGATAAACAACTGCCAAGTACAATACTGTTGCCAGGATACAAGTACAAGCTATGCGGTACATTTTTGCCAAAGTTTTCATATACACCAACCTTTATATGTAGGACTTCTCAAAGATTTTAATGCAGTCCTTGTCAGATAGTCTCACAGAAGCAGAGGCAAACAGTCCGCCAGAAAAGGCTACATCATAATTATTACTCCACTGAACTATATCGCAAATCTCACAATATAGCTGCCCAATACCCGTTCGCATGGGATCTCTGCTACATTTTCAGGTACGAAAGATTTTTTTTCATAGTTAAATCTTGATTCTTCTTTAAATGCAGGTAATGTCATTCCGACACTTTTACCTTTTGCATCATTTGCTGAAAACAACCATTCAAATTCGCAATCGCAGAATTCTCTATTCTCTTTTATTTCCTTTGCAGGAATAAACTCAGTTTTACCTTCAGAAATATAAAAGCAGCCTTCATTATCTTTTTCTGCCGGACATCCTCCCCAGGTTCCGGCACAAGTATAGGTTAGTTTCAAAAAAGAGCTGCTGATGGTAATCGTTTTTCCTTCTTTCTTGTATGTAACATCAGAATCCTGGTTATCCCAGTGTCCGATATTCAACCAGCCGCGTTTACCTTCTGCTTCAACAGGAGTGTTCACTTCTACATAAAGCTGCTCATCTTCTTCAGAGGATCGTATCTCTGTATTAATTCTAATAACCGGTCTCAGAGAACTAAATCCTTCCGGAAGCAATGCCCGTATTCGATCCTGCTCCACTTTATATGCCATCACAAACTGTTCTATCCTCATCCTGCTCCTACCTTTTCTTCTCTATAATTTGTCCAAATATACGGCGATGGATTCCATTTTTGCAGTCTGGTCTACATGAAAAGGAAGGCTACCTGAATGGAGCTTATTCCAAGTCCTATTGCACTGATAGCATCCCTACTCTTGGTCAGGGTTCTATCAGGTTTATCAATAATCCTGTTGTGAAAGAAAAAAGCATCACAAACGCTATGTAAAGCAAAAAATGCTTTATACCCAACACAATCTTCAGTGCGCCAAGATTGGTAATTTTAGTAGAAGGGCCAGTCAGCATAAAAGCCGCTGCGCTCCCCATACTCATACCGTCAAATAACCACGCTTGCAAAAGCGGTATGGTTCCTCCACCGCAGGCATAGAGCGGTACGCCGATGGTTGCCGCCATCAGGACGCCCCACGCTTCATTGCCTCCAAATAAGCCCGTCATCACATCCTGCGGTATATATCGCTGAAACACCGCAGACAAAACAATTCCAAACAAAAAATACAATCCGGTTGCCTTGATATTTCTTCCGAGGTTTTTCAGAAACCGCAGCATGATATTCGGATCAGTATCCCGGCTTTTAGGTTCCTCAAATCCGGTAAACTTAAAAAATGCTTTATTCCGATAAAAAATCCGTATCAACAATCCTGCGGCAATACCACACAGAAAGCAGGAAAGGATCCGTACCACGAGAGCGGTCTGGCCCAGAGCTGCGCTGTATATAATCAACTGCGGATTCAATAAAATACTGCTCATCATAAATGCCGCCAGCCAATCATCTTTGATTCCACCTTTAGAAAAGGAAGCGGCAATGGGAATTGTGCCGTACATACACAGCGGTGAAGCAATGCCCAGAGCGCTGGCGATCACAATACCGAATACGCCCAGCTTCTTTTCTCCGAGACTGCGAAAGGTGTTATGAATGTGATCTTTCAAAAACACGGAAACTGCTGAACCAAGCACCATACCCAGTACCCAATACCAAAATATTTGCCGAAGCTGAATATCAAAATAGTACCACAGATAGACAGCCTCTCGGCACAGGCTTTCCAGCATAATCATCACCTCCCATGCCCGTTTCTTTTTTACCGGCTGATGTCAACCAATCGGTAGCTGCGGCTTCCAAGACCGATAGCCTCCGCATTCTCCAGAGTGTGAATCCCGTTACGGCTTTCGATACGGTTTGCCAACGACCCATGATCTGGAGCAGCATAGACCAAATCGATACACGCCTGATCCAACGCTACTGGGTCGGTGGAGGCCAGAATCCCAATGTCGTGCATATCCGGTTCCGATGGATTGCCGTCACAGTCGCAGTCCACCGAAAGCCGGTTCATGACATTGATGTAGACAATGCACTCGCCATTCCCCAGATAGTCCGAAACCGATTTCCCGGCGTCTCCCATCGCCTCCAGAAAAGCATCCTGCTCACCGCTCCACATATTTCCGCCTGTTCCGCCGGAATGGATGTGTGCCTTGCCTTTACTGGAGCCAAGGCCGATAGAAATGTTTTTGATGGCTCCGCCGAATCCCGCCATAGCGTGACCCTTAAAATGGGACAACACAAGATAAGAATCATAATCGGCAAAAGCAGCACCCACATAATTCTCCGTCAAGCGGATTCCTCCTTCTACCGGCAATGTCATGGAGCCGTTTTCATCCTGAATCTGAAAATCAGCAATAGCGGTAAAGCCGTGATCCTCCGCCACTTGATAGTGAGCGGCAGTAGATGCCCGCGAACCGCCGTATGCAGTATTGCATTCTACAATCGTGCCATCTACCAACTGTACCAAATCTGCAATCAGTTCAGGGCGCAGATAATTGGAGGCTGGCGGTTCACCTGTAGAGAGTTTTACCGCCACCTTTCCGGAAGGCAACCATTCCAACGCCTTATAGATTTCTACCATAGCTTCTGCACTGATGTCGGAAAGATAATACACCACCGGAGCATCTTCAGAATCTGTATAATATGCCAAATCAGAAAGGTCAATCTGTGAACCACCATTGGTCATGATACTTCCCATTCCTGTTGTTTCCATTTGCTCTGTTTCCTTTTCCTCGTGATTTTCTTCCGGTACATTTTCCTGTATCTCAACAGGAATTTCAGGCTCCAATGAAACGATACTTTCCGGCTGTTCTATCTGCCCGCTTCCGCAGCCAAACAATGTTCCGGGCAGTAGCATCGTCATTGCAAGTATGATTGCTATTCTCTTTTTCATAAAATCTGCCCTCTATTTCAAATCTCCACTTTTTTGCTATTTCAGGATTTCATTTGCCTCCAACCAGGCTGCAATATCATCCGGTAAAGTATTGCCGCCAGAATAGCTAACAGCTAACGCTTCGCCCATCGTAGAATCGGGTGCCAGTTTTGTAATCGCTGTCAGACTCTGCCCAAACCGTCCGCCGCCATGAGAGCAGAATGGAATAATGGTCTTTCCCGAAAAAT
>JBJFCH010000137.1:0-3188 GCA_051888835.1 Oliverpabstia sp.
AGTATCAGGGACAAAAGCTTTTGGACCCAATATCATAAATATATAAAAATTCTTTAGAAGTAAGCGATATTCAGGTTATATGACGGGGTATCGCTTATTTTTTATTACAGAAAAGCGGCGGTACATAAAAATTTTCATTTAAAAGATGGAAATTCCCGTTTCATTTGTTAAGTATTTGAGGTAAAATGAACCACAGGGAATCCCTTTTGGGGGGTTGGATTCAGTTGTAGGAGAAGAAATGAAGGAGATTGCATTATGAAATGTTGGAATTGTAATGAAGAATTAGAGGATGATAGTTTGTATTGTACTTCCTGTGGGAAAATGCAGAATGTAAGCCAGGAGAAGCAATCGGAACCTTCAGGAAATAATGAAGATAAAGGAAAAAAGTGCCCATATTGCGGGAAAATATTGGATGAGAATACGAACTACTGTATTTTTTGCGGTAAAAAATTATCTGCACCTAAAAATCCCAAACAGTCGATGTATAAATATCTTTGTGGAATCGCTGTACTTGTTCTGGTATTTTTAGTAGTGCTCGGGTCTGTTTTGATCAGTAAACCAACACAGACAAAAGAAACGCAGTCTTCTGTTACGATAGATCAAAAAACGAATATGTGGGAAAAAGATAACAAGGAGGCCGATTCCGAAGAGATAGCTGTTCAGGATAGTAATACAGATTCTGGGAATGAAGTGGAAATGTTGTCTTATGAAGGTGCATTGGATGCGGTACACCAGGATAATATAATTGTAACGGGCAGTATTGAAAGTGGAAACATTCTTTTGCTGGAAGAAAAAACGGATATTTGCGCTCTGGATGAAAACAGAGTGCCTACACGTTTAAATCAGGTATATTATATGCAGATCATCGATGAAAAAGGAGAGGATTTTGATTATGAAAATGAGGTAGGGGCAAAGGTTGAAATGACAGGAACGATTGAATTTTCTGATGGAACCCCTGTGATATTTGTGGAAAAGATAGACGTTTTGGAAGAAGCAGTCCAGGAAGATGCCATACATAGATATGTGGTGATTGTAGACGATTGCACCTGGGAGGAAGCGTATCGGAATTGCCTTAATATGGGAGGCTATCTGGCAAGAATCAATTCAAAAGAAGAATTTGATTATATAACCAAAAAAGTAGTTGAAAAAGAAAAAGATTATTCAAAAAAACAATACTATGTTGGTATAAGACGAGATGTAAATTCAGATGCCTATTATCTTGTAAATGAAAATAACGAACTGATGGGAGACCGTCTGGATAGCGGGTATACCTCCTGGGCAAATTCTCTGTGGCTGAGCAAAGAACCAAGTTATTATGACAGTACTTTAAAGATTGAGGAGACATGCGTCAGTATTTTTAAATATAAGGAAACAAACAAATGGGTAATGAATGATATTCCTTCCGATTTGATAGTACAGGTGCCCTCATATAAAGGAAAATTGGGATATATATGCGAATTTGATGAATAAAGAGCATAGAGTGGATGAATATGAAAAAGAGAAGAAAAAGGAAAAGTAATTATGTATTACTTTTTAGAGTGCTGTTAGGTATTATAGTGGTTCTGGCGGCAGGATTGTTGATAGTAAATAATTATCAAAAAAGAAATAGTAACGAACAGGAAACAGAAGAAATACAGGAATCAGAAAAAAGTCTGGAGGAAGAAGAAAAAAGTCCGGAAAATGTGGATGACGAACAACATGTGGAGAATGATGAACAGAATAAAGAGAATATAAATAATGATGAAATGGTGACGATGACAGCGGAGTTATATGAGGAAGAGCAGGAAGAAGTTACAGAAAAAGAAGTAAAAGATAAAATTTCCGTTATGTCGCTGGAAGAAAAAGTACTTCAGATGTTTATGATCACACCGGAAGCGTTGACAGGCGCCGGAAGTGTGACCCAGGCGGGATCACAGACTCAGGAAGCTGTCAGTCAGTATCCGGTGGGAGGTCTGATCTATTTTAGAAATAATATTGTATCGGAAGAACAGTTTTCGACAATGATCAGAAATATCCAGCAATATAGTCAGGAACGTATAGGACTGCCGTTATTGATCGGAGTGGATGAAGAAGGCGGAACGGTTCGACGAGTTACAGGACGTGGATTTGCGGATGTCCCGGACATAGGTGATATGTATGATATTGGAGCAACAGGAGATGTAGGTAAAGCATATGAAGTGGGCAGCCAGATTGGAAGTTATTTGAAACGTTTTCAATTCAATGTGGATTTTGCACCTGATGCAGATGTATTTTCGAATCCCAATAATACAGTCATAGGCAGAAGATCTTTCGGCTCAGATGCCGAACTGGTAGGAACAATGGTAGAACAGGAAGTAATCGGATTGCAGGAACAGGGAATCTATGCCACACTAAAGCATTTTCCGGGGCATGGAGATACTTCAGAAGACAGTCACAATGGTACGGCTACCAGTAGGAAAACTATGGAGGAAATCCGAGTCTGTGAATTGATTCCATTTCAAAAAGGAATTGATGCGGGGGCAAAGTTTGTGATGGTCGGGCATATTTCATATCCGAATATCTTAAATTCAGACATACCGGCTTCCTTGTCCTATACCATGGTAACCGACATTCTTCGTACGGAAATGGGATTTGATGGAGTCGTCATTACAGATGCTATGAATATGGGGGCAATCGCAAATCGTTATAATTCTTCAGAAGCTGCGGTGAAAGCCGTAGAAGCAGGGGTGGATCTCATATTGATGCCAAATGATTTTGCTTCGGCTTATCAGGGAGTGGTTAATGCAGTAAGAGAAGGAAGAATCAGCGAAGAAAGAATTGATCAATCACTGGAACGTATACTGAAATTAAAATTTGCGGGTTGACAATTGAATTCGAATGTGGTAGTTTTATTTTAACAATTTAAATAGGTAAACCGTTGAAGCGGAGATCAAAGCAATGATGCGCGCACAGAGAGTCCGGGAGGCTGAGAGCCGGATCGAGATGCAAATTGCCAAATGGACCGCTGAGGGCGCAGTGAAAAGCTTTGGCCTAGTATTCTGCGACGTGGGGCATACGTCAGTTGCCGGGAATATGCAGGTATTTCGCAAAGTGCACGGCTCAAACCGTGAAACAAGGTGGCACCGCGGGTGGATATGATACGCTCGTCCTTGACAGATAAATTATGCTGTCGAGGACGGGCGTTTTTGCGCGTAAGCATTGAGCAGTGC
>JBJFCH010000137.1:3288-57484 GCA_051888835.1 Oliverpabstia sp.
AGATAAATTATGCTGTCGAGGACGGGCGTTTTTGCGCGTAAGCATTGAGCAGTGCACGTAAGAATCCCTTTTGGATTCCTCATGCATAGGGCGAAAGCCCGCGACCGAGCGGAGCGAGGTGCGCAGCACTGCGAAAAGGAGGCATGCAAAGAAAAGGAACCAGAGCAGTGCGAAAGCCCGCGACCGAGCGGAGCGAGGTGCGCAGCACTGCGAAATGGAGATTTATTTTGAACTAACAGGAGGTGTTTTTCATGTATCCAACTTTAGAAACTGTTACACAACTGGCATCTACAGGAGAATACCGACGCATTCCCGTATGCCGGGAGCTTTACTCCGACCGGTATACTCCGGTGGAGGTTATGCGAATTCTCAGGAGAGCAAGCAGACATTGTTATCTGCTGGAAAGCGCAAGTCAGACAGAAGTCTGGGGCCGCTATTCATTTCTTGGATATAACCCCACGATGGAAATTACCTGTACCGATGGTCATATGAAAATAACAGAAACAGATGACGAAGGTCAGCCGAAAGTAACGGAGTGTCAGGTTTCACATCCGGGAGAAGTTCTCAGAAAGATTTTGAATCAGTATAAAAGCCCGGTGATGGATGAAATGCCGCCTTTCACCGGAGGGCTGGTAGGATATTTCTCCTACGATTATATAAAGTACAGTGAACCAAAATTAAAACTTGAAGATAAAGAACAGCAGGATTTTCGGGATATGGATCTGATGCTGTTTGATCAGGTCATAGCGTTTGACCATTACCGGCAGAAAGTACTGTTGATCACCGGAGTCATGACGGATAATCTGGAAAATTCGTACCGACAGGCAGAACGGACCCTGAAAGAAATGGCTGATCTGATAAAGACGGGAGACAAGATGGAATTTGCTCCGCTAAAGATACAGTCAGAGATTTTGCCCCAGTTTCCGAAAGAAAAATACTGTGGAATGGTGGAAAAAGCTAAAGAATATATCCGCGAGGGGGATATCTTTCAGGTTGTTTTGTCTAACCCCATGAGAGCAAAAGCACAGGGAAGCCTGTTTGATACGTACAGAGTTTTGCGGGCATCTAATCCTTCTCCTTATATGTTTTATTTTTCCAGTGATGATATCGAAATTGCGGGAGCTTCTCCGGAAACCCTTGTGAGTTTGAAAAATAAAAAACTCAGCACTTTTCCTTTGGCAGGTACCAGACCGAGAGGAAAAAACAGAGAACAGGATAGGAAACTGGAACAGGAGCTTCTTCAGGATGAAAAAGAACTGGCAGAACATAATATGCTGGTAGATCTGGGAAGAAATGATATCGGGAAGATCAGTCAGATTGGCAGTGTGGAAGTAGAAAAATATATGTGTATCGAACATTTTTCACATGTGATGCATATCGGTTCCACAGTAACAGGAACGCTGAGAACAGATAAAGACGCAGTGGATGCAGTGGATGCCATTCTTCCGGCGGGAACGCTATCCGGAGCACCTAAATTCCGGGCCTGCCAGATCATAGAAGAATTGGAAAAGAGCAAAAGAGGTATCTACGGAGGTGCCATCGGTTATCTGGATTTTGCAGGAAATCTGGATACCTGTATTGCAATCCGTCTTGTATATAAGAAAAATGGTGCTGTCTGTATCCGGTCAGGGGCAGGGATTGTGGCAGACAGTGTTCCGGAGAAAGAATTTGAAGAGTGCTGTAATAAGGCCAGAGCAGTTGTGCAGGCCATTCAGCAGGCACAGGAGGGATTGGAATGATTTTATTGATAGATAATTATGACAGCTTTTCCTATAACCTTTATCAGTTGATCGGTTCTGTGGAACCGGACATCAAAGTGATTCGAAATGATGACTGCACGGTAGAAGAGATTGAGAAGATGGAACCAAAAGCGCTGATCTTATCTCCGGGACCGGGGAGGCCGAAAGATGCGGGTATCTGTATTCAGGCGATCCAGTATTTTAAAGGGAAAATTCCCATCCTTGGTGTTTGCCTGGGGCATCAGGCAATCTGTGAAGCCTTTGGCGGAACCGTATCTTATGCAAAAGAATTAATGCATGGAAAACAGAAAATGATATACCAGACAGGAAGCAACACATTATTTGAAGGGATGGAATCATCATTTCCGGCAGCACGTTATCACTCCCTGGCGGCACTTAAAGAGACACTCCCACCGGAACTGAAAGTGACAGCCCAGTCGGAGGATGGTGAGGTTATGGCAGTGGAACACAGTGAATATCCCGTATACGGCCTGCAGTTTCACCCGGAATCGGTGATGACACCGGATGGAAGAAAAATGATTGAAAATTTTATGAAAAAAATAAAATATTGATATGGAGGAAATGAAAATGATCAAAGAAGCAATTTTGAAACTGGCAAAAAAACAGAACTTATCTTATGAAGAAGCAGAAGCGGTTATGGATGAAATTATGAGCGGAGAAGCCAGCCCGGTACAGATGTCGGCATATCTTACTGCTCTGTCTCTGAAAGGAGAAACGATTGATGAAATCACAGCATCTGCTGCAGGTATGCGGGCACATTGTATCAAACTCCTGCACGACATGGATGTACTGGAAATCGTAGGAACAGGAGGAGATGGATCCAATTCGTTCAATATTTCCACCACATCCTCTCTGGTGATTGCTGCGGCAGGGGTTCCGGTTGCTAAGCACGGTAACAGAGCTGCATCTTCCAAGTCCGGAGCAGCAGATGTACTGGAGGCACTGGGGGTGAAGATTACTATTTCACCGGAACGAAGTGCGGAGATTCTGAAAAAAATCAATATCTGTTTCCTGTTTGCTCAAAACTATCATATCGCTATGAAATATGTGGCGCCGATCCGAAGAGAGCTGGGAATCCGGACCGTATTCAATATCCTTGGTCCTTTGAGCAACCCGGCAGGAGCCAATATGGAACTGATGGGAGTATTTGATCAAGCACTGGTGGAGCCATTGGCACAGGTTATGGCAAAACTCGGTGTCGTACGGGGAATGGTGGTTTACGGACAGGACAGTCTGGATGAAATCTCCATGAGCGCGCCTACTTCTGTGTGTGAGATTAAGGACGGATGGTTCCAGTCGTATGAACTGACACCTGAACAGTTCGGTTATACTCGCTGCTCAAAAGAAGAACTGCAGGGAGGAACTCCGGAAGAAAATGCAGTGATTACGAAAGCAATCCTGACCGGAGAAGAAAAAGGAGCAAAACGTCAGGCTGTCTGCCTGAATGCCGGAGCAGCGCTTTATATTACCGGAAAAGCGGAAACCATCGAAAAAGGTGTAAGAATGGCAGAAGAATTAATCGACAACGGTGCGGCACTGAAAAAACTGGAAGAATTTATTCAGGAGACAAATCAGTAATATGAATATTTTGGAAGAAATTGCAGAAAAGACGAAGCAGAGAATTCAGGAAGAAAAAGCCAGAGTTTCTGTGGGAGTTTTGAAAGAAAGAATAGAAAAAAATGAAAATTCCTTTCTGAAAGCTTTGAAAAAAGAAGGAATGTCTTATATCTGTGAGGTAAAAAAAGCATCTCCGTCCAAGGGACTGATCGCACCGGATTTTCCTTATCTGAAAATTGCAAAGGAATATGAAGAAGCAGGGGCGTCGGCCATTTCCTGCCTGACGGAACCATATTATTTTCAAGGGTCGGACCGGTATCTGGAGGAAATAACATCCACAGTGAAAATTCCGGTTCTCAGAAAAGACTTTACCGTGGATGAGTATATGATTTATCAGGCGAGAGCATTTGGAGCATCTGCAGTTCTTCTGATCTGTGCTATTCTGGATGACAGCCAGCTTCGGGGATATCGGCAGCTTGCCGAAAGTATGGGAATGGATGCACTGGTGGAAGCACACGATGAAAAAGAAGTGGAACGTGCTCTTTGGTGCGGTGCAAAGATCGTGGGCGTAAATAACCGGGATCTTCGTACCTTCCAGGTGGATATGGCAAACAGTATCCGGCTGAGAAAACTGGCTCCCCGGGATGTGGTGTTTGTATCGGAAAGCGGGATACGAACCTCGGAAGATATCCGCAGATTGTACGACAATCAGGTGGATGCTGTGCTGATCGGTGAAACTCTTATGAGAAGTGAAGATAAGAAAGCGGCACTGGAACTTCTGAATGGAGGGCCGCTGCAGTAAGGAAGGAAACGGGATTACATGAAAAGCGACGTTAAAATTAAAATCTGCGGACTGAAGCGTCCCGAAGACATCGTGGCTGTCAATGCGGCAAAGCCGGATTTCTGCGGATTTGTGATAGAAGTGAATAAAAGTTCCCGCTGTGTAATGAGAGATCAAGTAAGAGAACTGGTTAAAGGTTTACATAAGGATATCATTCCGGTGGGGGTGTTTGTAAATGCTCCGGTTGAACTTCCGGCCTGCCTTTTGGAGGAAGGAACCATACAGATGGCACAGCTTCACGGAAAGGAAAACGAAGACTATATCCGCAGACTGCGGGAACTGACAGAGAAACCTTTGATAAAAGCATTCTCTATCCGAAATGCACAGGATGTGGAGAAAGCGTGTCAAAGTTCGGCTGATTATATTCTGCTGGATCAGGGAAGCGGAGGCACCGGTAAAACTTTTGACTGGTCTTTAATTTCCCGGATATCCCGACCATTTTTTCTGGCGGGAGGACTGAGTACAGGGAATCTTAAGCAGGCTATTTGTCAGGTGCATCCCTGGGCGGTGGATCTGAGCAGCAGTCTGGAGTCGTATGGTTTTAAAGATCCGGAAAAGATGAAAAAAGCGGTGGAGATTGTAAGGGCAGCAGGAATTGAGTAAGGAAAATGAAAGGAACAACAATCATGTCAAAAGGAAGATTTGGAATTCACGGAGGTCAGTATATTCCGGAAACACTGATGAACGCGGTGATTGAGCTGGAAGAGGCCTATGATCATTATAAAAACGACCCGGAGTTTAACCGGGAACTGACAGAGCTTTTAAATGAATATGCAGGGAGACCGTCACGTTTGTATTATGCACGGCATATGACAGAAGATCTGGGAGGTGCGAAAGTCTATCTGAAAAGAGAGGATCTGAACCATACGGGCGCCCACAAGATCAATAATGTGTTGGGACAGGTACTTCTGGCAAAGAAAATGGGTAAAACCCGTGTGATTGCGGAGACCGGTGCCGGTCAGCACGGAGTGGCTACGGCTACGGCAGCAGCACTGATGGGTATGGAATGTGAAGTATTTATGGGAAAAGAAGATACGGAACGGCAGGCACTGAATGTATATCGTATGCGTCTTCTGGGGGCTAAAGTTCATCCGGTCACTTCCGGAACAGCCACATTGAAAGATGCAGTGTCCGAGACCATGAGAGAATGGACAAACCGGATCGAGGATACTCATTATGTGCTGGGTTCTGTGATGGGTCCGCACCCATTTCCTACGATTGTCCGGGATTTTCAGGCAGTGATTTCCAAGGAAATCAAAGAACAGGTAATGGAAAAAGAGGGAAAACTTCCGGATGCAGTGTTGGCCTGCGTAGGCGGCGGATCCAATGCCATTGGAACATTTTACCATTTTATTGAGGATGAGGGTGTACGTCTGATTGGCTGTGAGGCGGCAGGAAGAGGAGTAAATACGGCTGAGACAGCTGCTACGATTGCCACAGGAAAACTGGGAATATTCCATGGGATGAAATCCTATTTCTGTCAGGATGAATATGGACAGATCGCACCTGTGTATTCTATATCCGCAGGACTGGATTATCCGGGAGTCGGTCCGGAGCATGCTCATCTGTATGATATCGGAAGAGCGCAGTATGTTCCGGTGACGGATGAGGAAGCTGTGGAAGCTTTTGAATATCTGTCAAGGACAGAAGGAATCATTCCGGCCATTGAAAGTGCCCATGCGGTTGCTTATGCCAGAAAACTGGTTCCGACCATGAGAAAAGATCAGATTGTTGTTATTACGATTTCCGGCAGAGGAGACAAGGACTGTGCGGCAATCGCCCGGTACAGAGGGGAGGATATTCATGAATAAAAAAATTACGAAAGCATTTGAAAATGGGAAAGCGTTCATACCTTTTGTGACCTGCGGCGACCCGTCTCTGGAGATTACAGAGCAGCTGGTATATGCTATGGAAGAAGCGGGGGCAGATCTAATCGAGCTGGGCATCCCCTTTTCCGATCCGACAGCGGAAGGCCCGGTGATTCAGGCTGCCAATGTACGTGCCCTTTCGGGAGGCGTGACTACAGATAAAATTTTTGAAATGGTGGAAAAAATCAGGAAAAACACCTCCATTCCCATGGTATTTATGACTTATGCCAATGTGGTGTTTTCTTATGGTATCGAGCGCTTTGTGAAAAAAGCCGCAGATTTGGGAATGGACGGTCTGATTCTTCCGGATGTGCCGTTTGAGGAAAAAGAAGAATTTGATATCGTGTGCAAAACGTATGGGTTGGATCTGATTTCTCTGATTGCACCCACTTCCCATGAAAGGATCACTCAGATTGCGAAAGAAGCAGAAGGGTTTGTATACTGTGTGTCTTCACTGGGAGTGACGGGAACCAGAACCAATATCACCACTGATATTGGTGCTATGGTGAAGCTGGTAAAACAGGCGAAAGATATACCATGTGCCGTGGGATTCGGTATTTCCACACCGGAACAGGCAAGAAAAATGGCTCAGCAGTCAGATGGAGCAATTGTAGGTTCGGCCATTGTGAAATTGTGTGCTGCTTACGGAGAAGACTGTGTTTCCTATGTAAAAGAATATGTGAAAACCATGAAAGACGCAATCAGAGAATGAAATTCTTAAGAAAGAATTGACAGTTGCTGCTTTTATGCGGTATAATATCAGCGTGTTGAAAAACACGCACGGCGCAGTAGCCAAGCGGTAAGGCAATGGTCTGCAACACCAGTATCCACCGGTTCAAATCCGGTCTGCGCCTCTTTAAAAGCCCGGAACTCATAGGTTCTGAGGCTTTTTTTTCGTGCGCGGACTTAAAATCATGAAAAAAAGTGGTTGTGAAATAGATTGTATCCAATAGAAAACAGACAAAAATATTTTGCCACAAAAAGTGCCACACCTTTTCACAAAAAGGTAATTGTTATAAAATTTATTGAATGGCTTTTTTGAAGAGGGAGTTTTACAGCTCTTTATATTCAATCATGTGGAGGAATTTAAATGGCTAGAAATATTTTTGGTGTACCTAAAAATGTATCGGATGGACTGGTGGTTCAGGAGGAGAGCGAACGATCCGTAGAAAAAAAACCGATAGAAGCGCAAGGGAACGGAGAGAAAGAAAAACAGACAGGGGCAGCTTATGCGAGATATACTTCTGCGGTAGATTTGTACAGCAAACTCATCGTTGAAGAAGAGGAATTAAAGAGTGAAATCAACCGAAAAGAAACAGATGTAAAAACTGCCACTGCGAAAAAAACACAGTTGGAGAATAACAGAAGTACTCTGCAGAAGGAGCAGAATCAGTTTCATGATGATGCAGTGTCCAGAGTAAAACGGAATGATTTAAAGATGCAGGAGGCCAGAAAGAAGGAACTTTCGCGTCGTATGGAAGCGCTGAAGCAGCAGTGCAGTGACGAGAAGCAAAAGCGATATGACCAGCTGCAGGAGAAAAAGCAGGCTAACAAAAAATGGGAAGGAGAACTGAAACGTCAGGAGGAAGAACTGAATCAGCAGATCAACCAGTTGACGTCTCAGAAAGAAAGGATCGATTCGGGCAATATCGAAGTTTTTGATGATGCGGAATATCGAAGTGTTAGACCGATCATTGAATGTGTACGAAATCGACTGGATTATAAAGGCTGGAATTTTGTACAGATGAAGCTGATGAGTGAGCCTGTGGAAGAACTCGCAGAGTTTGTCAATTTTGATAAAGAGAATGCTTTTGAGCTTGTCCGCTCATTGAAATACAGTGATTTTTATAAAAAGATTGATGTTCCGAAGGTAAAAGAAGATCAGGAGTTCAACCGAGCTGTAAGAGGCTGTATTCAAGGAATTTTTCTGGTTATATTTTTACTGGGAATTCTGTTGTCATCAGCCTTTGAAATCCATGGAATAAGAAATTTGTCTTTGGGCATGGTTGAGGCAGGTCTCACCTGGCTGATTCTCAGTACTCTGTTAAAATTTATCGGCTTGAAAGCCAATGACTCTGTGTTGGGAATTATTATCTGGGTACTGAGCTTTTTTATCGGAAAAATTTCTGCAGGAAATATGGCCAAATATGTTCTTGGGGATGCACCACTGCTGGGATTGATTATTTTGGCAGTTCTGGCATCTTTTGTACCGGGTATGGTTGTTAAGCATCGGTATATTCGTATATTGATTGCAAAACTGCCTTTTATGGAAGGACTCTCGGTGAAATATGCAGCCCGCAATGCGGATAAGTTGGAAAAAAATGCGATTCGTCAGGGGAAACAGACTTTAAAAAGCCAGTTTGATTATTTAAAAACAGATCATGCGATCAGCGTTATGATCTGCTGCGCGATGCGTCTGGATGAGTTGTACAGCTGTGTTTGCAGATCAGAGATTGAAGCTATGAAAACAGAGCTGGAACACAAATTAGAGAATGCCAAACAAAGTCTCGGCAGGCTTTCTGTCGGCAGGGAAAATCTGGAGAAAGCACAAAAGGATATTCAGTCGCAGGAACAAGTCAATGAATATCTGGATAAAGAGGCGGACACACGGTTGAAACAGGATCTGCTCCAACTTGAAGCAGAAAGTGGAAAAAGTACAGAGATCGATTATGAGGCAAATATCAGTGAAACAGATAAAGCACGCCTGAGGGACTATGACAGAAAAATAAAAGCAGTTACAGACGATATAGGAAGATCTGTAAAACAATATGAGGAAGCACAGAAGAAACTGCGTGAAGCATCAGGGAGACTTGAAGTACAGCAGAACAAAATTCAGGAAACGATTGATGTTATTACCGGTTGCAGTCAGACGGCAGGTCTTGAGGATACCAGAGATTGTAACGGTATTGTACATGCAGACTTCTATGGAGATATTTGTCTGGAAAATAAAGATCCCAAGGTTCGGCCTTTTATGGTAGAGCATCATACCCATCCGATTCTTTTTTCCTGCAGTGAATGGTCCTCTGAACGGGCTATTGAATTGATTTACCGGTTATGGCAGGGATTCAGAAAACGAAATATTGAAGATCTTCTGGATATGTATATTGTCGATCCGGATGGTTTGATTGCTAACGATATTATGATGGATACAAATCATTATGATTTGCTGGCCGGCGTCCGCAATGGTTTTGCAGGCGGCGATCAGGAGAAAAAGTATCTGCGTGTGTTATCCGGACAGAAAGATATAGAAGAATTGGAAAAGAAAATACAGAATCAGCAGAACAGTCTGCATCATTATGTGGCTGAGAACGGACAGAGATTTGCTGCTGCCAGCCAGTCCGGCCGAGGGGAAATGATTGATTTGGTTAATCAGATGCGTAAGGATGAAAAAGGTGTTTCCATTTTCCCATACATTATTGCATTTATCCTTGTTCCGCAGGATGATGCACAATTTGCTGCAGAACTTCCGGATACGATGCTGCAGCGTATTTCAAGAGATAATGGTTATAAATGTGGATTTATTCCGGTGCTTATTGCAAAAGAAGAACATATTAACAGAAAATGGACCTGGATAGATAGCTGCGAATGTTTGATGAAACAGAAGTATTCTGTTGATCTGACTTCGGTGGATTTGAAAAGAGGGTAGGTAGAACAATGGCATATCGTATAGATGAACGGGATTTTCAAAATATTACGAGGATTTATGAGGATTTGGCGGAGACTTGCGTCAGAGGACTGGAAAGATTTTATCAGGATATCATAGACTTAAGTCTCAAGACAACATATGAGCCTTTGGTTTTGTTTACAAACAGAATTTATGATTTTTATATGGGTGAATTTCGGGAGCATCTGAAGAGCGAATTTCAGAATTGGTACGACAGCAGATATAGTCTGCATGCACTTATCAATGCAATTCGTGGAGGGAATGATGCCTATCAGTTAGCGATGCGGTATATGGATGATATTGAATCTGATCTGGATAGTCTGTTCCGTTTGTCTGCTTCACCTGTCAAATGCGATACTTCAGAACCGATGATTGAAGAGCAGGATTTTGAGACATTTACAGCAGCAATTCGGGATTATGTCCAAACGGCTCAAGGTGCCAGAGATGATGCTGTATCACGCACACAGCAGATGGCATCGGACAATGATGCATTTGTGTGTATTATTCCTTATGTGAAAACTACGGGTGACAGTATGATTGAAAGCTTCAACAGCATGATCACGGAGGTGCAGGAAGGTCTGGGGCTTTTCAGCGGCGGTGTCAGTGTGACCGTAGATGAAAGTGAAGGACAAAGGACGAAAGTGTATGAGACCCGTCTTCCATGGGATAGTAATCTTACATTTTTATAGGAGGATATGATCATGTTGACTCACCAGGAATTTGTCACAAGCCTTATGACATACATATACCGGGATCGGGTGCATAGCAGTGCCGAGCTTGAATTGGCAGAGTACGGACCGGGGAAGAAAGTGATACTGCTTCCTGAGCCGTGCACCTTTATTTCTGAATTTGATGATTTTGCCAGCAGTAAAGATAAATGCAGGAAACGCTTCGAGGAACTTTTAAATGATTTTCCAAGGCTTTCTCTCGCAAAAGCTCCGGAAGACGGTATCTGGTTTAATACAACAAAAAAAGGTATCAATCTGCGTCCGGGTATTGCTGAATTGTCTTCCAGACCGGAAGCAGTTACCATGGGTGACAATGCAGTACATGGTCTGATGGCAGGTCAGACCGGCAGCGGTAAATCTGTGCTTTTAAATAATCTGATCTTCAATCTGCTTATGGAGTATGCACCATGGGAGTTGGATCTGTATCTGGCAGATTTTAAACGTGTAGAATTTTCAAGATATATGAATACCTATCAGACGCCTCATGTAAGTGCCTGTGCGGCGACCAGCGAGATTCGCTATGTATTGAGCCTGATCAGTTATCTTGTGGATTGTATGAATGCCAGAGAAGATTTTTTTGCCAGACTGGGTATTGATAAGATTGCCAATTTCAGGAATCAGTATCCGAATGTTGTATTGCCCCGGATGCTGCTCATAGTAGATGAGTTTCAGCAGTTGTTTTTGGAGGCAAGCCCAAAAGAAGGAGATAAAATCCGTCAGCTCTTAACGGCTATTGTTAAAAAAGGACGTGCGACCGGTTTTCATATTCTTTTTGCCAGCCAGGAAATGAGTGGAACGTTGTCCTCCTCAGATCTGGCAAACTTCAAACTAAGATTTGCCCTGAACTGTAATGTTGGTGTTTCTCAGACAATCCTGGGAAATGGGGCTGCAAAAAATATCCGAAAAGGCAGTGTCCTTGTAAATCAGGGAGATGGTACGGTGGAATCTAATGTGAAGTTTACGGTACCCCTGATTGAAACCAGTGAAGAGGAAGATATGCTTTCATATTTTTATGAGTATTTGAAAGTCATGGATGAACTGGCATCGGATTATCATTTTAATAAGACGAAAAAGTTCTATAAAGAGGAAATGCAGGAACCTTTTGAATATCTGGAAGATATACTGGAGCGGATCCACAATTACCGCAGGGATATCTATTTGACAGAGCAGCAGAAATACTTTGATGTGTTGACTTTGGGTTCTTATGTAACCTTTTCAAATTTGCGATATGATATCCAGACATTGTTTTTGGAGTATGGCCGAAATAAAAATATCATGGCGGTATCACCGAAAATCGAGGATCTGGCCTATCTGGAAAAGCTGTTGAGTGCTAATTTTATATCGTCTCCCCGTGAGAAATGTATCGGTGTACCATATTATCATGAGGTGTATTCTTTTCAGCCGGCATTGCGGCAGCTGTTTAATCTGGAGAGATATTTGGGGACAAAGACTTGCTATACCAATCCTGATGATATCAAACGGTTGGAACTGATTTTTGCCAAAAAGAAGATGATGCTTCGTCTTTGTCAGGAAAACAGCAGACCGCTTTCTTTTGTCTGTGCAAATTATGATTATAATATTATGCAGAACAGCCGCAGGATGTCACCGAAAGATCTTCATGACAATATGGAGAAAGCTCATCTTGTTCTGAAAGAAGTGTTCGGTGATATACCGCTTTCACAGGTTCCGAAGGTTTGTCAGAAAGTATTTGCAGGGGCGTATTCCCCGGAAATTAAGACCACGGCCATGAACCTGATGGATTTTTATCGCTATAAAGAAAATCCTTACTATGTATTTCCACCGACGGTTTATTGGATCGTGGGTGCTGATTCGGTGGAACGTTATCCGGAATGGCTATTGTGGATGATGAAAAACGGCATGGATTATAATATTCTGTTTGTAATAATGGCAAATGGAGATTTTGATGAACTGACCCGACTGACAAAAGTATGTGATTATCTGTTTGCCGGCGGCAACAATTCCAGGTTGTATGATCGAATGCACATGAATTATACACATAAATCAGATGGATGTATTGCCTTGGATATGACGATTAAAAGTATGGATGAGGAACGAAGCTTTAAGAAGTATAAGTGCAGTTTCGGGAAGGCAAAGGCTCCGGTCATTCCATTTGATGAAATTTTGTAAAAATTGTCAGGCTGGTAAGAGGAGAGGAGTTGTTACGTATGCCATGCACATGTGTAGACCAGTCAAAAGGGTGTACGGACGGATACTGGTGTTTAATTACGCAAAGCCACATGGATTGGGAATTTTCGAGGGCTTATTGCAGTACATCGGCGAATTATGAACAATGTCCGTATTATTCGGGAGAGCCGGTAGCCCAGGATGCATTGACAGAGGAAGTATGTGAAGAAACCTTGGAGTGTTTTCGGAATGCAGTTCAAGATTCTACAGAATGTTTATGTCAATTGCTTCAGGAGATTGCGGATGTGATTATAGATACCGGATATGAAGAACTGATAAGATTTTATAATACAGATGTTGTTTATAGCGGTGTTTTCGATCTGCCTTCTGCCAGTGGCTGTTTTCAGGAAGTTGCAGTCACAACGGAAGATAATGAACGGGCAGTGAAACTGGAATCGGCAATTGATGGTCTGTTGGCGGAATTTTCTCCTCAGGTATGTTCCGGCGGTTCTCTGGGAACACAGAATATGCTTAATATATCGGATGATGATTTCAATAGTATTATTAAAGTGATTTATAGCTGTGGGGGAGCTGTTCCTGCAGCTTTTGATGAGCCGAATATTGACAATGTCTGTCAGGATGCGGCTTCAGGTTTATTCAAAGAGATTAAAGAGGCAATTGAAATTTTTATTTATGGTCTGGAAGCTGATTTGGGTCAGATCCACACAGCTTTTGATCAGGGGGTTGCTCAGGTGAGGGCAAGTGCCAATCATGGCGGAAGAGCTTATGGAGGCAGCCTGCCGGGCTGGCCGGATGACTGGATGATATAGCCAGTATGAAAGGACATTATAAAAAATGAGGAGCTGAAAGAGAATGACTGTATTATCTGAAAAACTGACCAGTCTTTTGCAGGAACGCAATATGACGATTGCGCAATTGTCTCAGAGCTGTAAAATTGATCGTTCTACATTATATCAATATTTAAAGGGTAAGCGTGTGATAAAAAGTCTGACGCAGTTAGAAAGGATCACAATGCCATTGTGCCTTACGAAAGAAGAGCAGCTTGAGGTACTGGAGGCTTTTGATATAGAGCAAATGGGCATAATGAAGTATCGACAATATCGAGAGGTTGAGCAGTTCTTCTCTTCATTGACCGGAGCAGCTTCAATGGTACAAGATATACAGGTTAACTGTTTATATAATATTTCTGCAGATGAAGTTAACATAAGTAAGGTGACTCACGGGGAGCTGAATGTTAAGAAGGTAATCGCGTTATTTTTAAGAAAGGCTGAAAATAAAGGATCTTTTGCAAAAATCTTTGTTTCTTCAAAGTATAGTAGAATATTGACGGATTTATTTTTAGCAGAGCAATATTCTCAATTGCATGTTTCACAATTTTTTTGTATGGACAGCGGGCAGGTGCAATCCAAATCCAATAATCTGGATACCGTGAGAAGCGCGCTTTGCTGTTATTTTATTCTGAATCATTATTATGCCTGCTATTACTATGGCAATGTCAATGAACGTTTTGGGCATTCACAACTGCTGCCGAATACCATCGTAACGGCAGATGCTGTAATACAGTTTACAGAGGATGGAAGTGAAGCTTTAATACATACAGATACAGAAATAGTAGAAAATTTCAAAATATTATTGGAGAAACTGGAAGAATCCAGTCATCCGATCGTGTCCTGCAAGCAGAATCTGCTGGAAGAAATAAACTGGGAGCAGGATTATGTGGAAACAAAATTTTTTCAGACAACCTATGAAATCTGCAGCGGTATCTGCAGCATTCCATTTTGGAACAGAGAATTGATTTTACACTATCTGCATCCGGATGTACCGGATTACGAACAACTGGTGGAAATGCTTACCTCTTATGCAAGCCGTTTGAAAATAAAACTAAAAAAAGGGCAGACTACGCTTTTGATGAATCCTGTGTTTGTAGAAGAATTCATACAGACAGGTGTTATGAGAGAATATCCATCCTACTTTTTTAAGGAACCTCTTACAAAGGCAGACAGGAAGTATCTGCTGGAGGAGATACTTGCTTCCTGTAAGGAAGGATGGTACCAAATTCGGTTTATTGAAAATGGAGTGTTTCCACTGGATTTTCATTGGGAGATTATGGCATCGTCGGAAACAGAGGCGTTTATACAGTATTCTTATGATAACAGTTTTAGTATATTCAGATTAACTGAGCTAAGCTGTGCAAGGGCGATCTATGATTATATGAAAATCCTTGGCAGCGGGCGCCATGCTATGAATGGAGAAAAATCGGAAGAATTGGTAAGATATTGGATTCAAAAATATCTGTCTGATTGATGTTGATTGGAGGTAAAGAATGACCAGATCAAAGAAACTTATTTGTTTTTTTATGATATTCATGATTTTGGTCGGAGTATTTTCCGGCTGCAGTTTTCAATCGGATATGGAAGTGGATACAAAAGAAGACACAGAAGTAGAGGAATCTGAATTCCAGGCATATTATCAACCGTTATCATCGGAAGATATAGCAGTTGAAGATCATATTTATTACGCATCTTCCAGGGTGCTGCTGACAGCGACAAGTAATGCGTCTTACGAGGAGATAAATAAGCTGGTTGCTGATCTGGATGGAGAAATTATTGGTTATATTTCAGTAACTGCCGATTATGAAATCTATTTTCCCGACGGGAAAGGATATGAGGAACTGGAGCAGTTAGTCCGTGATCTGAAAGCGGAAGAGTTGGTGGAGGAAGCCACATTGGCTTATGTCACCCAGTATAAAGCGAATGCTGTATCATATACCAACGATCCCTGGATTGATGCCAAGGATCCTTCAGACACATCCGGGTCAGTCTGGGATGAAGATCATCCGGAAGGAAAAAACTGGTGGGCGGAAGCGATTGGGATGCCATCGGTCTGGGAGATGGATCTGGATACTGAAGCGGTCAAGGTAGGTATCATAGACAGTATGTTTGATCTGTCCAATGAAGACCTGGATGGCGATTTGTTTGTGAAGACCTGGAATAATCCGGATAATGTTACAGAACTGTACAAGAATGCGTTCGCAGCCTATAAGCAGGCTCAGTCAAATAATAACAGTGTGGCGAAGGAACGGGAAGAAAATAAGGTCAAACATGCTGCTCATGGAACCTATGTGGCAGGTATTATCGGAGCTCATGCAAATCATTTTGGGATAACCGGTATCAATCAAAATGTGCAAATGTATGGTTATGCTATTTCGTCCAATGAAGCACAGCTGTCCGATGAATCTCAATGGGGAGACATTTTCCATATGAAATGTGCAATTGCGCATTTATTAAATGAAAATGTAAAAGTCATTAACATTTCAATGGGATTGGATGAAGTGACAGGGACGCAGAATGGAGATTCGTACTGGACAACTTTTACATCTGTAAACAGTAAATCGCTGGAATCTTTCCTGCTCAAATATATAAAAGCGGGAAAAGAATTTTTGATTGTGAAAGCTGCCGGAAATGACAGCAACCCCAATAATAAATATGATGCATCCAACGATGTGTTTGGAGCTATATCGAACCAAAGTGTCGCAAAGCGAATTCTCATGGTTGGTGCAGCAGAAAACAATGCAGAATACGGCTGCTGCTCCATTGCAGATTTTAGTAATACTGGTTCCAGAGTGGATGTTTATGCACCGGGTGTCGACATTCTCAGTGATATGCCATCTAATATTACTGTATCACAAGATGGTACCTCTTCATCAGCACCAATCGTTACAGGTCTGGTATCATTAATCTGGGGAATTAATCCGGATCTTACAGCAGAACAGGTGCGAAATATTATTCTGGTATCCAGAATTGCTTCGATGTTCAATTTGAAGGATGGGGATACGACAGGTATTGAAAATACAATTGATATAACTACGATTGTTAATGCGAAGCTTTGTGTACAATTGGCTCAAAAGACAGTTGGGACTGCCAATGACGCGGAAAAGGAGTATGCTGCGATCTGCGGTATCATATATGCGCTGACTCCGGATGGGTTGGATTATAAAGAAATAACTGTTCAGGACGTAACTCTTTATGATGAAAATGGTAATCCGATCTCAAACGTTTCTGTTGATGATACGGACATAAGCGTTGAAAGTGTGGGAAATGTTATACTTAAAAGCTATGATGTTTTCGTAAATCCCGGTACCTATACGTTGGAAGTTCAGGCGGACGGATATGTAAAACAAAGTCAGCAGTTCACAGTAGGTTCCGGAGATGTCCTGCAGCTGGATTTTAAACTGGAGCCGGAATTTGATCTGGAAGCATATGCCAAAATCCTGCGGGAAAAGACAGAACAATCTAATCCGATGATGACCAGTTTTGCTTTGGCGTATATGGATAAGGATGACATTCCGGAACTGATCGTTGGCAGTATGGGCGGTTATACGAATTATGCGGAAATCTATATCATGAACCAGGAGGGAGAAGTTTTTCAGCTTAATGTCTATGCACCATATGGTTCTTTCATGTTTTCTCCCGGGAATGGATTGATTCGGGAAAATGTATTGAACCAGGGAGTCAGTGTGTATACATTTGAGGAATTTGTGGATAGAGAGATAAATACGCTTTCTGCCTTCCGCACTAATACGGAAGCCGTGGGAGAGGCGAATGCAGAATATTATGTGGATGGAATTGCAGTCAGCAAGGATTACTATGATACGAAGCTTTCTGAATGGGAAGATAATTACCATTTTGTAACTTTTTATTATGACTATACGTTTGCTTTAACGGAAGACAACATCAATCTGATGTTGGAGGATCCGACGAAGGTAATGCTGGAGTGATATGGAGCGGTTTTTCTGTCAGAACAGGGAAACCGCTCTTTCCATAATTTATTTTGATAAGTGGTAGACGAAAAGCAGGAAAAAAGTCTATAATAATATTTTACAGGATTCTTATTGCGATAAGGCAGGTGGAATATATGTTTTTTTTGAATGCGGAAATGATTCAGTCATGTAAAGATTTACAGGAAAGTCAGTATTATATAGATAAAACGGGAATATTGGAAAAGAAACTGGCAGAATATCCATCTGTTTATATGGAAGGGGCTGCAGCTTCAGGAAAGACAACGGCAGTGAAAATGTTTCTGGTAAAACATCCGGAAATGCAGTTTTTTGTAATTGATGCAGATCGGGACAGGTATCCTACGGCTGTGTGGGAATCGAAACTGAAAGAACTGGCATCCTTTATGCAAGAAGAACGTATCTGTGTAGTATTTGAAAATCTTTCGGGAAGTATTTCATCAGAAGTTATGGAACTTATAGCAGAATTTCTCCGACATTTACCCGATGGCTGTCATGGTATTCTGGTAGGACGTGAAAGACCGGCTGAGGAATTGCTTGATCTTCTGTGGAAAAGAAAACTGGAACTGATATCGCCGGAAACGTTAAGATTTACCAAAGAAGACATCCGAAATCTGGTGGAATGTGCGGGAAGTACGTTGAATCCGGAAGAGGTTTTTGAAGAAACCGGCGGCTGGCCGGGATGTGTGGAAGTAATGATCCGGCTTTCCGTTGATAAAGCCGTCAGTGGCAGGATAGGAGAAAATGCTGCAAAACTGCGTCGGTCCTACGAAATAAATATATATATTCAAAGAGAAATACTATCTGTTCTTTCAGAGGAGGAACAGGAGATTATACAAAAAGGAGCGGTATGTCCATGGGTGAACACAGCTCTTTGTGAAAAAGTATGGGGCATATCCGGTTCCGGAGAAATCCTTGAGCGATTGGAAAGAAAAGGGATGTTGCTGTATGACAGCAGAAAGAACAGGTGGAAGATAGCGAATCTTTTCCGTAAAGAGGAAAAAAAGAATACGGATGACAGACAGGAGACAGAATTCTGGAAAACACTGGGTGAATGGTATGACAAGCAGGGATGTATTACGGAGGCTTTGTATTGCCTTCGGTTATCCGGAAATGAATCAGGATATCGTTCCTGCATGATGGCACATTATGATCAGGTGCCATTTCTGAATATACCGTTTGAGGATGTGATGGGCTGGCAGGAAAATACCCCTGAGATCTGTTATTTACGGGGAATGTATTGTTATTTTCAGCAGAATCAGGACGGGATGGAACGGGAAATACGAAAACTGGAAAGAAACGATGAAATCTATCTGAATCTTGCCTTTGTGAATCCCAGGGTTACGTTGGATGAATGGCTGTCTCTTCTTGTACAGACAGGTTCAGAGGCAAATAGGACAGGAAAGAAAATCAGACTGTACCATATTCTTGGTGGTTCCATTTCTTTTTTATGTGGTCTGCGGGACCTGACCGGAATGTTTGCGTGTTCCCGTAAAGAAGAGAACAGAAAAGCCCGGATCTGGAAAGAATATCTGGGGGAAGAAGAATGGAAAAGTTATCAGTTGGCCAGGGCTGATTTTTATATGGAAACAGAGAGAATGGAATTAATCCCGCAGGAAGATCAGGAGCTTTTGGCTTGTCTGAGAAATACGGGGAGAGAACAGAACAGTGCTTTTCAGTTGGCTGTGATGTATTTGCTGTGCAGACAACAGAGAATGCAGTCTTCAGATGAAAGAAAAGAAGAAATTCGTCTGTTGGAAACTGTTTTATGGAAGGATGAAAATGCAGTATGTGCCAGAAATGCAGAAGCAGTCAGTAATCTGTATTTACGGGAATCACAGGAAAGGCTGGTATGTTGGCTTAAATATTCTGCGGTGGGTGCTGAGGAGGATGTACAGGAAGGAACCTATATGATGCTTCTTATGCAGGCCAAAGGATATGTTCTGGTAAATCAGTATGAGAAAGCAAAGAAAATTATTCAGCAGATATTGCCATATATGCAGTATTGTAGGCGCAGACGCTGGGCGGCTGAGCTGTTATTTTTGCAGGCCTTGATTTTCTGGGAAGAAGGGAGACATAATCTGGCTGTTCGGAATGCAATCGAGTCTTTTTTAGTAACGGGTGAATGCCGTTATGTGGGATTTTATACAGAGTATGGCAGAAAGGGAAAAGAAGTACTGGATGCTTATGTGGAATGGCTTCGAAGTAATAAGCCTGAAGGATGGCACAGAAAGAAAAAGTATAATTATGGAAATGTGCTGCGGATGCCGGTGGAGGATTATATGGAAGTGATTCTGCGATGTGCAAAGAAAAGGGCAAAATTAACACCGGATTATCAGGAAGATTATCAGGAAGAAAAACTTACTATGACAGAAACTATTGTATTGCAGGGAGTTGCAAGAGGACTTACCAATACGGAAATATGCAGAGAAATGAATCTCAAACTGCCTACAGTAAAGAGCCATATCTACAGTATTTACAAAAAACTGGGTGTAAACAGCAGAGTGCAGGCCATACTGAAAGGGAAAGAATTGGGAATATTGGAGTAGGATTTTTGGAAGTTAAAGCATAGAAGAATGGTAAAACTGGTATGTTTTTCCCTATATTCATGTTGGCGAATGAATTTTTTTATGGTATTATACAGCTGTATAAAGGTTGCACAGGGGGAGTAGAAAGTGCTCCTTTAATGATACAAAGGAAGGAAAGCAGTTATGAAAGTGGATAAAGAGTTTGTTCTTCGAGAAATTGCGGGAGATTATGTGATTATTCCTATAGGCAGAACAGTTCTTTCTTTTAATGGCTTGATTACGGTAAATGAAATTGGTGCATTTCTTTGGAATCTTCTTCAGGAGGATGTGACAAAGGAAGAGCTGGTGGCAAAAGTTTTGGATGAATATGAGGTCGATGAGGAAACCGCCCGGGAAGATATACAGGAATTTTTAGATACGCTTGTGAGCGGGGGAATTCTGGAGAGATAATATGATAAGATTTTTGAGAATATTCAGTATAATAGGATGTATGATAGCCCTTCTTGTATATGGCGGAGTAAGTATTTATACAAAGAATCAGACAGATAAAAATGGTCCACAGATCAGTATGGAAGAAAATGAGATTACAGTAAGTACGCAGGACGGCCAGGAAGCCGTCCTTTCCGGTGTTACAGCCATAGATAAAAAGGATGGGGATGTAACGGATCTGCTGGTTTTGGAAAGCTTAAGTAATTTTATTGAGAAGGGATGCAGAGAGGCATCGATAGCTGCTTTTGATAAAGATGGAAATGTTACAAAAAATGTGAGAAAAGTTATTTACAGCGATTATACATCGCCAAGATTTTCCCTTTCCGGACCGCTTAAGGTGCAGATCAACAACTCGGAGGCTTTAATGGATAAGATATCGGTTATGGATTGTCTGGATGGAGATATTACTTCCAATGTACAGATTACTTCCGAGGAGACAGTTTCTTCCAGTCAGTCCGGTGAATACAGAATGCATCTGCAGGTGTCAAACAGTGCAGGTGATGTGGTGGATCTTCCGGTAACAGTAGAATATTACAGTTCGGCAATGGGGAATATGACGCCACAGATTCTGTTAAGCGAATATCTGGTTTATACGAAAACAGGATCTACCCTGAATCCTCTGGACTATGTAAAAGGAATTGTTTTACGGGGACAGGAATATATCTGGGGTTCGGATAATCCGCCTGAGATAGGAAAAGATAGTATCCGGATTGACAGTCAGGTGGATTATTACACACCTGGGACATATGAAATCTGTTATACAATACAGGAGGAGAACGGGACACAGGGAAGGGTACGTCTCGTTGTGGTAGTGGAAGAGTAGTGGAGAAATTACATGAAGGAAAACAGAAGAAATGTAACAGAAAATAAAGAAATAACAATAGACATAGAATCTATGATCCGTGATGTACTCCGACAGTGGTGGGTGATCGTGCTGGTTGCCATAGCAGCAGCGGCGATAACAGGTTCTTTTTTGAAAATAACCTATAAACCTCAGTATACGGCTACTACAACATTTGTCGTAGGAAAAAGCGGTTTCAGTTCCAATGCGGTTGCAGATAATCTGAATTCGGCACAGAGTATGACGGAGAGATTTTCGCAGATCGCAAACAGCAATATTTTGAAAAAACAAGTTTGCGAAAAACTGGGTCTGAAGAGCTTTGATGCGGAAGTCAATGTCAGTGTGGTAGAGTCGTCAAATCTGATGACTCTTAGCATCAAAGCGGATAATCCACGGATGGCGTATCTGCTCATTCACGGAGTTATGGACGGGGTAACGGAATTGTCCGGTGAATTGATGGACAATATTTCTGTGAGAGTGATCCAGGATTCTGTGATTCCCGTGGCAGCATCCAATCCTTTGAACGTAAGGAGTGGGATGAAAAAATCAGCTCTGGCTGCGGGCGCTGTGATGATTTTGCTTTTTGCATTCTTATCATATTGTAAAGATACGATAAAGAATGAAGATGAAATGAATAAAAAGGTAGATGCCAGACTTTTGGGTACTGTTTACCATGAGAAAAAGCATAAAACGCTGCTTTCCCTGAAAAAGAAAAAGTATTATTCTATGTGTATTGATAATCCGGGATTGAGCTTTGGATATGTGGAAGCAATCAGGATGCTGGCGACCAGAGTCCAGAGGGCACTTGAAAAGGAAGAAAAAAAAGTTCTTATGGTTACCAGCGTATCGGAGAATGAAGGAAAGTCTACGATTGCTGCAAATCTGGCGCTGTCTCTTGCACAGGAAGGACATGCGGTTATTTTGGTGGATTGTGATTTCCGCAAGCCATCCCAATACAAAATTTTTGAACTTCCGGAAAAAGAGTGGAAAGGGATTGATCTGGGAGCCATCCTGAGGAATCGGGAAGCAGTGAAAATCCGAAAAGCAGGGATGGAAAATAAACTTCGGGTTATTTACAGTGTGAAACCACATAAAAGAATGATGACGCAGGACGTAACGGAGTATTTGAGTAAAATACTGGCAGCTTTGAAGATGAAGGCGGACTATATTATTCTGGACAGCTCTCCTATGGCTCTCGTGGCAGAAAGTGAGGTTATTGCAAACCTTGCAGATGCCAGTCTGCTGGTTGTGCAGCAGGATCTGATGGAAGCATGCTATATCAACGATACGATTGACCAGTTGAACCGTACAAATGGAAAGGTTTTGGGATGTGTTTATAACAATGTCCGTTCGGGCTTCCTCGGAAAATCCAAAGAGTACGGACATTATTATGGAAAGTACGGACATGGATATGCATACTCCGGGTATGGGTATTATGACAATGGAAAAAGAAAATCGAAGAAGCCGAAAGAGTCGAAGGAATAGGAAGTAAGTTTATGGGAGAACGATATCGCGACGAAGAAAGTATAGAAGAAAATAAAATAGATCTTTTAGCTGTCATTGGTGATATGATAAAAAGATTTCGGGAAACCTGGTGGCTTTTTCTGATCCTTGTTCTTGCAGGAGCAGGAGCCGGTTTTTTGAAAGAAAAAATCAGCTATCATGAGCAGTATGAAGCGACGGCATCTTTTGTTGTTACTGCAAGCGCCAATGGTAATGTGGTGGCGGGAAACTATTATAATAAGATTACCACGGAGCAGATGAATGCTACATTTCCTTATATTCTTACGAGCGGTGCATTAAGCAGAATAGTGGCAAATGATTTGGGAATGAACGGTGTACCGGGAATGATTTCTGCGGAAATGTTGGGAGATACCAATCTTTTTCAGATTAAGGTTGTTGCGGCGGATGGTCAGACCGCCTACGATATTTTGCAGTCTGTTATCAATAATTATCCGCAGGTGGCAAGGTATGTGATCGGAGACACACAGCTGAAGCTTCTGGATGAGACAGGAGTACCCGGTCAACCGATGAATCAGCCTTCCTATAAGAGAAGTATTGTTTTGGGAGCTGCCGCTGCTGTGTTCCTGTGTCTGCTTATTATGGTTGTTCGGACTGCTGCGAGAACTACAGTGAAGAATCAGGATGATCTGAAAAAGTTTTTAAATATAAAATATCTTTGCGGTATTCCACAGCTGCACTTTAAGAGAAGAAGTAACCGCCAGAATCCCAGGATACTTGTTGACAATCCGGTGATGCCGGATATTTATCTGGAAGCTATGGATACTTTGCAGGTGCGTCTTGCCAGAATTATGAAAGAAAAGCAAATGAAGACTTTTATGGTCACCAGTGCCCTGGCGGGAGAAGGTAAGACAACAACTGCCTGTAATATTGCTCTGTTGCTGGCCCAGAAGGGATATAAAGTGCTTTTGTTGGACGGAGATCTCAGAAATCCTTCCGTGGCGAATCTTTTTAAGCTGGATAAAGGAAAAGGCGGTCTCTGTGATGTTTTGGATGGAGAAAAAAAAGCGGAAGAAGTGATTTGCAGATATGAAGAGACAAGTTTGTATATCATTCCCGGCGGGACTCCGGTTCAGAGAGTGAAACGATTATATACCAACGATGTACTGAAAGAATTGGTTCAGAAATATAAAGAAAAAATGGATTTTATTCTGATTGATACGCCGCCCTGCGCGATTATGAATGATGCGTCACTGATTGCTGACAGTGTAGAAGGCTGTGTTATGGTGATTCGGCAGGATTATGCACGGAGAGATAAGATATTGCTTGGCGCGGAAGTGATAGCTCAGACGGGAACTTTACTGATAGGCTGTGCGATTAATGGTGAGACAACCGGTATCGGAAGTTATGGATATGGAAAATATGGATATGGCCGGTATGGATATGGTCGTTATGGCTATGGTAAGTATGGGTATGGAAAGAAGAAATAACAGTTACGGAAGGTTTGAGTTGGGAAAAAATCAAATGGAAAGTGGAAAAAGAATTGTAGATATTCATCAATACATACCTGTTTTACAGGAAATTATGGAAGAGGGGAAAGAAGTTTCTCTGACAGTGACCGGAAACAGTATGTCCCCGCTTTTGATTCATGGAAGAGATCAGGTGTTGATGCGGAAGAGCGATGGTACCTGGAAAAAAGGCGATATTGCTTTTTTTCAGAGAAAGTCAGGGGAATATATCATGCATCGAATCTGTAAGGTGGATCAATTGGGAAGATGCTATTTTGTGGGTGATGCGCAAAGTTGGATCGAAGGACCAATAGAACCGGAACAGATTTTTGCAAAAATTATAGCGGTTAACCGTAAAGGAAAATGGATTCGGCCGGGCGACTTTTGGTGGGAGTTTTTTGAACATGTATGGATTCGAATGATTCCCTGGCGCCAGACTATAAATAAGATTTACAGCAGGTTAAGAAAGCTGATATAGGAGATAAAAGATGGCTGATAAAAAAGATTCAATGGAGTTGGAACTGGAAATGATTCTGAGTGCATGGGATCAGGAAGAAAATAAGGAACCTGATGTACCTCAGACCGAAAAGAAACAGGAAAGAGAGAAGCCGGCAGATACCGGGAAAAAGAAGAAAGAGGCTCCTCCAAAAGAAAAAATCCGGGAACAAAAGCGTGAGAAAAATGAAAAGAATGTCTCAAAAAAGGGCTCCGGCCATAAGAAGTCGGGAGGAACTGGTAAAATTGTGGTTACAGTTCTTTTAGGCATTGTTTTGTGTTTGATCGTTGTGTCAGTTTGTTTTATGGGAATATACTGGAAGGGAAAAAATCATATGACATCTTTTGAGGGTATGGTTTTCCAGGTCCCGGAAGAGATAACGGCTGTTTCTGATAACAATGGCCGAACTGTCAGCTATGAAGATCAAAAGTATCAGCGTCGGTCAGGAACGGCGAATATTCTGTTGATCGGAAAGAATCCGAATTATACATTCTCGACAGTAGTAGTGAATTTTGATGAAAAGTCAAACTCATATCGAACTATGGCTGTCCCGGCTTCCTTACTGGCGATAGATTACAGTTCTGCCATGAATTATTCTGATATTGCAGATTATGTTTCCGATTATTTGTGCGGTTTATCGATCCAGGGATATATGGTTCTTGATATGCAGGTGGTGGATGGCTATCTGAATGTCAAAACGGATCAGATTACGGATTCGCAGCAGATGGAGAAACTGGTACAGTTTGTCGATAAAGTTACTGAAAATGCATCCGAAAGCTGGAAAGTTCCTGCCAAAGTGATGAAGATGTTTGGCAATTCGTTCAGTACAAATATGTCACTTGCGGACTTGTGTTATGTATATCGATTGTATGTGACATGCAGCGGTTCGGCAGAAAACGAGTTTACTGTACCTACGGATATTCATACGGTATTTCAGCAATATTTGAATACATTTTATGAAATTTATTAAAACATGAGCTGTAGTGGGAAGAAAAAGGTGCTGTCATAAAGACAACACCTTTTAAAATTCAATGATGATGTTTGATTAGTCCACATGCTTTGGAAAATTCCATCACGATGACAGGCACAAGGATGAGTCCCAATCCGATCAGATACAGTTTTGCCGGGAGCAGGACCAGACCGAAGGGTATGGACAGCGGTGTAAACAGAACCAGCATTACCATGAGAATGGAGATCAGTGCTGCACGGTTCAGTTTGGAGTTGCCGAACACTCCGATCTTGAAAAGGGAATGCTCGGAGCGCATATTGTACGCCTGTACGATTTGGGAAAGCGACAGTACCATAAAAGCCAGTGTCTGTCCGCCGGAGACATTTCCGGTAACGGTTTCACCGACCTTATAGGCAATCAGTGACAGAAGACCGAACAGGAATCCCTGCAGGACGATCCTCACGCCAAATCCATGAGCAAAGATACTTTCGTCTTTGGGTTTGGGATTTTGTGTCATCACATCTGCTTCCACAGGTTCCATGCCCAGGGCAATGGCCGGAAGACTGTCGGTGACAAGATTAACCCACAGAAGCTGCATGGAAAGGAGAGGGGTTTTATGCCATAAGATCATGGCGACAAACACCAGGATTACTTCACCGATATTGGTTCCCAGGAGAAATCCCACCACTTTTTTAATATTGGCATAGATTCCACGACCTTCCCGAACAGCATCTACGATCGTGGCAAAATTGTCATCGGTCAGAGTGATGTCTGCGGCACTTTTGGCTACATCGGTTCCGGTGATACCCATGGCACAGCCGATATCGGCAGCTTTCAGTGCGGGAGCATCATTGACACCGTCACCTGTCATAGAAACTACCTGTCCTTTTCTCTGCCATGCCTTTACGATACGGATCTTGTTTTCCGGTGACACCCGGGCGTAGACGGAAATATGTTCTACCTCCTGATCTAGCTGACTGTCCGCCATATCATCCAGTTGGGCTCCGGTAACTGCTTTGTCTCCGGCTTCCATAATTCCCAGCTGACGGGCGATGGCGGAAGCTGTGACTACATGATCTCCGGTGATCATAACAGGCCTGATACCTGCTTTCCGACAGACCTTTACAGCATCCGCAGCTTCCGGTCTCGGTGGATCAATCATACCCACCAGTCCCATAAAGACCAGATCCTTTTCCAGATTTTCCGGTTTCACTTCTGCTGGAGGAGAATCGATTTCTTTATAAGCAACTGCAAGTACCCGGAGAGCAGAATTGCTCATCTGATAATTCATTTCTCTGGCTTTTTCCAGATTTCCGCTGATGCAGCAGTCAGTAAGCATATCAAAGGCACCTTTTACGATAACTATATAACTTCCATCGATCCGGTTGACAGTAGTCATCAGTTTGCGGTCAGAATCGAAAGGAATCTCTGCCAGACGGGGGTATTGCGCAGTCAGGTCATTCTTCTCCATTCCGTTTTTATGAGCAGCTACGATAATAGAGGTTTCTGTCGGGTCTCCGACATGTTCTTCTGTGTCCCCGTTAAAGACTACGGATCCGTCACAACATAATGTTCCGTACAGCAAAAGTTTTCGAATGGAGTCAGAGTTGTCTGTGCTGATTTCTTCCGGGGCATCCATACCATCTGCGTATCCCTTCACCAGAGTCATGCGATTCTGTGTCAGTGTACCGGTTTTGTCGGAACAGATAATAGAAGCACTGCCCAGAGTTTCTACTGCGGGAAGGCTCCTGATAATGGCATTCTTTTTTACCATACGCTGGACACCGATGGAAAGAACGATCGTGACAATAGCAGGCAGTCCTTCTGGAATGGCGGAAACAGCCAGGGAAACAGCGGTCATGAAGATCTCCATGGCAGGAATTCCGTTGATCAGTCCCACAACAAAAATAATGGCACAGGCTGCCAGTGCGAGAAATCCCAGATATTTTCCGAGGACGGCAAGCTTTTGCTGTAAAGGTGTCTGAGTTTCTTCTTCACTGTCCAGAAGGTTGGCAATCTTGCCCATCTCCGTGTCCATTCCGATAGCAGTGACAATGGCTGTACCGGTTCCATAAGTGACACTGCAGCCGGAGAAAACCATATTACTTCTGTCACCGAGAGCTGCAGCCTCATCAATAACCAAATCCGCATCTTTTTCAGACGGAACCGATTCCCCTGTAAGAGCCGATTCTTCGATCTTCAGGCTGGCACTTTGCAGAAGTCTTGCGTCAGCGGGAATAAAATCTCCAGCCTCCAACCGGATGATATCTCCGGGTACGAGCTGAGTGGATTCTATCAGCTTTTCTTCTCCGTTTCTGAGGACTTTGGCATGGGGTGCCGACAGATTTTTAAGAGCGTCCAGGGCTTTTTCCGCTTTACTTTCCTGCATCATACCCATGATGGCATTGACAATGACGATGATCAGGATCAGAACCGGCTCGAAAAATTCCTTCAGTTCTCCTTCCATACAGGCAATGACAAAAGATATAATTGCCGCAAGAATCAGGATGAGAATCATAACATCTTTAAACTGATCCAGAAAACGCTGAAGATTCGTTTTCTTTTTCTTTTCACGAAGTTTGTTTTCACCGTACTTTGTCTGCAGTTTCTGTACCTGTTGTTCGGTGAGTCCCGAAGAAATGTCAGAGGACAGAATCTGAACAGTCTGTTCGGCGGTCTGAGAATGATATTTCAAGTAAAATCCCTCCTGTCATAATTTCACTTTGTTTAAGTATACGTTGGCATACTTTTTCATAAATAGTGTTTATGCACAGTATAGCAAAAATACATCCGATTTCCCAGATGTTGTAACAGCCGAAATTATTAAACTTATATAAAGTAATGCTGTTGTAAAAGTCCTGTGTTCTATGCTTGACATTTCTCATGGTTCTTCGTATAATCGACTGGTACTACCAGTTGAAGAGGAATGAGTGGATTTATGAAATACGTTCGACAATTTGCAATTATTTTATTATTTTCTTTTTTGGGGGAGATTTTGCATGAAATCATCCCGCTCTCGATTCCGGCCAGTGTATACGGCCTTGTTTTGCTTTTGGCAGCTCTGTGTATTAAAATCGTGAGAGTAGAACAGGTGCAGGAAGGTGCCGGATTTCTTATTGAGATTATGCCTGTGATGTTTATACCGGCGGCTGTAGGTCTTCTGACTTCCTGGGAGTTGCTTAAGCCCATTTGCGTTCCTGTGATTGTAATTACGGTGGTGACTACTGTTATTGTAATGGTTTCAACAGGAATGGTTACACAGGGAATCATCAGAAAAGAAAGAAAAAAGGAGGAGCAGGACAAATGAAAGAATTTTTGACTGAGTCTGTATTCTTCGGGGCATTGGTGAGCCTTGCCGGTTATGAACTGGGAATGATTCTGAAGAAAAAGTTTAGGCTGGCAATCTTCAATCCGCTGTTGATTGGATCTGTCAGTGTGATAGCAGTCCTTCTGCTTCTTGATCTGGATTATGAAAGCTACAATGAAGGAGGAAAATATCTTTCCTATCTGTTGACCCCGGCGACGGTGAGTCTGGCAGTCCCATTGTATGAACAGTTGGGACTTTTGAAAAAGAATCTGAAAGCAGTAGCGGCAGGAATTCTTTCCGGTGTGATTGCCAGCGCAGCCGGTGTATTTATATTATGTAAACTGTTTGGAATGAATCATCAGCAATATGTAACCCTTCTGCCAAAATCTATCACCACAGCAATCGGAATGGGTGTTTCGGAAGAATTGGGCGGCATCGTAACCATTACAGTTGCAGTGATTGTGATTACAGGAGTTTTGGGAAATGTAATCGCAGATCTGGTTTATAAAGTATTTCGCATTGAGGAACCTGTAGCGAAAGGGCTGGCATTGGGAACTGCTTCTCATGCCATTGGAACGGCAAAGGCTATGGAACTGGGAATGACAGAAGGAGCCATGAGCAGTCTTGCAATTGCTGTGGCAGGACTTTTGACTGCCGTTCTGGCACCGGTATTTTCCGGTCTGATCTGAGGTGTTATAATTAGGATATTTGGAGGGTTACATGGAAGAGACAAAAGGAATCCGGCAGGACAAAGCATATTACCAGGTCATTGATTATATTAAGCAGCTGGTGAGAGAGGATAAAGTCAGATTTGGAGGCAAGATTCCGTCGGAACGGGAACTTATGGATACGCTGGGACTTGGCAGGAATTCCATTCGGGAAGCACTTCGTACATTGGAAAATCTGGGGATTATCGAAAGCTGTCATGGAAAAGGAAATTACCTTGTCAATCATATGGGAGAGAGCCTGGCCAGCGTATTTTCCATGTTGATTTTTATGAAAGAAAGTAATTATCTTGAAGTCAATCAGCTTCGCAGAGCGATTGAAGTACAGGCGTTCGCTCAGGCTGCTGACAGAATCAGCGAGGAGGAAAAAGAAAGATTTACTGAGATAGTGAATCGGATGGAGAATGGAGATCATTCTGCACGGGTACAGGCAGATCAGGATTTTCATCAGTTGTTAATTCAATGTTCAGGAAATCATCTTCTGGAGGTCCTGATGCAGGCGCTTTCGGAAGTGTGTCGGGAGGAAATACTTATTGTGTTGGAAGATGCGGCGGAAGAATATGTAGAACAGTGGCGAAGACTCCATAAAGAAATTTACCGATGTCTGATGGATAGAGATAAAGAGAAAGGTGTAGATGCTATTCTGGAGCACTATCGCTGGATTGATCATGAACTGTAAATGATTGAAATATGAAGAAAATTGTGATAAAATGCAACTGATATTTTGGAGTTAATGTTCAGAGGAACTGAGAGTCAGGAGGAACTGTAAAATGGAAAAAATCAGAATTGGAATTGCAGGTTACGGAAACCTTGGAAAAGGTGTTGAGCTGGCCATCCGCCAGAATGATGATATGGAACTGGTTGGTGTATTTACACGCCGTGATCCGGAAAATGTGAAACTGGCAACTCCGGGTGTGAAAGCTTATAAGCTGGATGAAGCACAGGATATGAAAGATCAGATTGATGTTATGATCATTTGTGGAGGAAGCGCTACAGACCTTCCAAAACAGACACCGGAACTGGCAAAATATTTTAACGTGATTGACAGCTTTGATACTCATGCAAATATTCCGCAGCATTTTAAAGCGGTAGACGAAGCATGCAGAGCTAATGGAAATGTAGGCTTGATTTCCGTAGGTTGGGATCCGGGTCTGTTCTCTCTGAACAGAATCTATGCAGAGTCTATTCTTCCGAATGGAAAAACCTATACATTCTGGGGTAAAGGTGTAAGCCAGGGACATTCCGATGCGATCCGCCGTATTCCGGGAGTAAAACGTGGAATTCAGTATACAGTGCCGGTAGACGAAGCAATGGATCAGGTTCGGGAAGGCAAACAGCCGGAACTGACTACTCGCCAGAAGCATACCAGAGAGTGTTTCGTGGTTGCTGAGGAAGGTGCAGATCTGAAGCAGATCGAAGAATCCATCAAAACTATGAAAAACTATTTTGACGAATATGATACGACTGTAAACTTTATCACAGAAGAAGAGTTCGATGCTGTTCATAATAAGATGCCGCATGGTGGATTTGTTATGAGAAGTGGAATGACAGGCGACGGAGAAAAGACCCATCAGATGATCGAGTACTCACTGAAGCTGGAGTCTAATCCGGAATTTACTTCCAGTGTTCTGGTAGCCTATGCAAGAGCTCTGACAAGAATGAAAGCAGAGGGTGCAGTAGGATGCAAGACGGTATTTGATGTGGCCCCGGCTTATCTGTCCCCGCTGAGTGGAGAAGAACTGAGAGCACATTTCCTGTAAGATAAAGTAAAAAGTTAAAAGAAATAGAAACTGTTCGGGAATGAATAGATAAAAAACTCATCCGTGACCTCATATTTTTGACATGATGTACGGATGAGTTTTTCTTTGAAAAAATATTACATGTTATGAGACAAGGAACAAAAGGTCAGTTACGGTGCCAAAAGTCATGCATTTTTAAAATGCACTGTGATGGTACAGATTTCGCTGTCTGTGCCTACCCGCATGGCCGGTCCCCATACCCCTACCCCCGATGTGACAATGCTTTGCAGGTTGTCTTTTTGCAGATAGCCACAGGGATTCTCCCAGATAAGCTTGACTGTCAGATTACCGGGAAACATCTGTCCGTCATGCGTATGTCCACAAAGCTGCAGGTCTGCTCCGGCATCTGCAAGCTCTTGCAGCTGTCGTGGCTGGTGCTCCATCACAAGGATTGGTTTGGTTTTATCCAGGTCAGAAAGAATCTCCTCCGGACCCAGACGATCTTTTGTTCCGTCTCCCGGTTTGGAGGCATCTTTTCGACCCGCAAGATAAAAAGCATTAGCGATACAGACCACCTCATCATCCAGAATCTGTATCCCTGCTTTGGCGACAAATTCTTCAAAACGGGTATCCCGAAGATCTTTGTCTGCCGAAGCTACGGAGAATCCGCCCAGAAGCCGTTCTTTTACATCATGATTTCCAAATACCCCATAAGTACCAAAAGTGCTTTTGATCTGGGATAAAGTTTCCGCAATTTTCTCCGGATGCTGCAATGCTTCGTATTCATTGTCAAATATATCTCCGGCGATCAGTACCAGATCGGCGTTCTGTTGATTGATCTTTTTTACCATTTGTTTCATCTGTTGATTGCCCACACTGTACCCAAGATGAAGGTCAGCTGCCAGAACAATTTTCAGTTCATCGTATCCTTTGCATGTTTTTTCAACGGTAATCTCATAAGGTTTGACTTTAATATAATGCGCGTGAAACAGGCCATAAATGCTGAAACCGGCAATCAGGAAGGTAAGAAAAAATCCTGCAAATACATATCCAGGTTTGGAAAAAAGAAAATCATGAAGCCTGCCGGGAATCCGCTTCAGAATCAGGCGAATAATATCTGCCGCTATGATAAACATCAGTACATACATAAAAGTGCCCAGCCAGTAGTTGCTTAACTTTTTGATAAAGATCTGCAGCCCGCCGGAGGGCAGCAGATAAGCAATCAAAAGAGACAAAGCAAGGAAAGCATAGACTGCAATAAACGGCACGATGAACCATTTGGAATGGAAATGCCGGGAGCAGGCTTTCAGCCATTTATGTATCCGGTGTAAAATATACAGATTTACAAGAATATAAGCAGGAACCATCAATAATAAGATCATGAATGCCTCTCCTGTCAGGTGGTATTATGTATAGTCTTGCCTAAATATCCAGTTTCATATCTCCTGGTTTGATAAAGCTATGTTTTCTGAGAAATTCAGAGATTCCCAGAGACAGCAGTCCAGGCAGCAGGAACTGGATCACAAGAATTTTAATCAGAACGATCACAGGCTCTTCTGTCTGTGTCATAACCTGCCATGTCATAATCTGTCCTACGAAGCCAGCGGTACCCATACCGGAACCGGTGGCATTACTTGTCATATGAAAAAGCATGGTGGATACCGGACCGAGGATGGCACTGGAAAGAATGGCAGGCAGCCAGATGATCGGTTTTCGCATGATGTTGGGAACCTGAAGCATGGAAGTACCAACTCCCTGTGCCAGCAGTCCGCCGATTTTATTTTCACGATAGCTTGCTACGGCAAATCCAATCATATTGCAGCAGCAGCCCACGGTAGCAGCTCCGGCAGCCAGTCCGGACAGATTCAGGATAATGCCCAGAGCAGCAGAACTGATGGGGAGAGTGAGGATCATACCCATCAGTACAGAAACTACGATACCCATGAGAAATGGCTGCTGTTCGGTTCCCCAGTTGATCAGACTTCCCAGCCATGTCATAAAGGAAGAAATAGGCGGTCCTGCCAGAATACCTACGGCGGATCCGGCTCCTATGGTGACAAGCGGTGTGATCAGAATATCAATCTTGGTCTTTCCGGCTACCAGATGACCGACTTCAATACCTACATAAGCTGCGATGAAAGCACCCAGCGGTTCTCCGGGACCTGCAAGAATAATAGAACCCTCAGAAAGAATGGTTCCAGCCAGTATTTTGGATGCATATCCACCTACCAGACCACAGGTGGCCGCTGACAGAACAACCAGAGAGCTCTCTTTGAACTTGTATGCGACTCCGACACCGATACCGGCGCAGGTAGCCGCTGCAGCAACTTTTCCTACTACATAAATAAGGTCACCGATGGAACCACCCACAAAGGTTCCAATCTGCTGAATAATCGTACCGATGATCAAAGTTGCGAACAGCCCCATAGCCATACCGCTCAATCCATCGATAAAAACTCTGTTTAAATACTTTTTGATCAGATTCATAATTATCTCCTTTCTCAATCTCCCCGGATACTCCGGTCGAATCTTTTCAAAGTTTATCATGAATTATAAGGCGGTGCAAGAAGTTTGAAGGAAATGTAAAGAAAAATGTAAAGATTGGTGTAAAGTAAGAGTGTAAAGTTTTGCGGAATAGGAATAATATACAAAATCCAGCATATAATAAATTGTGTAGAGACAGAAAGAAATAAAAATACAACGGAAAAGCAACTTAGAACAGTGCATTTGCACAAGAATGGGATTTGACAAATACAGGGAATAGGAATATAATAATATTATCAACGCGGGATGGAGCAGTCTGGAAGCTCGTCGGGCTCATAACCCGAAGGTCGTAGGTTCAAATCCTACTCCCGCAAGTCTAAAAGCTCTTGGCTGATGAAGTCAGGAGTTTTTTTATTATATAGGAAGGTGATTCGCATTTTCCTGTAACGTAACAAGCTCTTTGGGTAGGATCGCACTGTGGCGGAGAGGGATTATATGGGCGAAAACAACATGCCGTAGGCGGAGAATCCTGCAAAGCAGTATTCTTTCTTGTGAAAAATGCAAATTTTTTTATTGCAAATGAGATTAGTGAAGTATATAATATATAAAGAAGCATAAAATACAAATTAGAATAAGGTTCTATTTTTGAATATAAGTTGTCAATCGTTATAGTATAAAAGGTGATTTAGAAGAATGACAGTTAGTGAAAGAAAGAAAATGAATACACCGGATTACATTAAAGATATACGGGAGGGAAGATATTCCAAGTCTGGTGCTGTGGCAAAAATATTAAAGGAATGTGGCATTCAGTCATTTCCGATTAATGTATGGGAAATTGCGAGAATGTTAAATTTTCAAGTTCTTGAAGCTAATTTTAAGAATGAAAATACTTCGGGAATGATGATTGATTCACTGGTTGTTCCTGATATTTTGAAAAAGTTTAATTGTAAAAGAGCAATTATACTAAATAGAAATGAGAGAAAGAGTGTTCAATCTTTTACAATTGCACATGAATTGGGGCATTTTGTTTATGATTGCAATGAATATACCAATTGCTTTGATGCGTATCATGTGTGCAGAGAAAAACCACAGATAGCTTTAAGCGAAGAAGAACAAAAGAATAAGGCAAAAGAAGACGAAATAGATGAATTTGCTGCAATGTTACTTATGCCGGAAATAATATTCAGGGAATATGTTAATTCCTCTGCAAATAGAAATGATAAGAAGAAGTTAACAGAGGAGATGGCAAAAGTATGTATGGTTGAAGAGATTGCTGTTGAAAAGCGTTTTCGAGAGTTGGGTATAGAATTTTAATTAGGACTTAATATGGATAAAGAAAAAAATCATATTGAAAATAATTTAGAAGAGGAAATTGAAAGACCCGTTATTGGAATTAAGAAAGAAATATCGGATGATGAGTTAAATGATCAGTTATATAAATTCATTAATTCTGATAAAGAAGAAGATTCTAATATGGTCCAGATTATTAGAAATATGCAGGAGTATAATGAAAAAAAACATGAATATATCGAAAAGAAACAAAAAGATGATATTTCATGTTAAAATTACATAAAGAATACCAGTATAATATATAAAAAATCGGATAAGCAAACTTGTTGAGGGGCAGTCGTGAGGGGTTGCTCCTTTTTTGGCGGCAGTTGTTGAGGATTCTTCGCGAGGGGCTTTCGTGAGGGCGATTTTGAGGGTCTGGTAGTAATACCAGACTTCCACTATTATCTGCCTTGATTAATTCTTTATCATAATAAGAAAATCCGTCAAGGATGCAGTTTCGCACTGCATACGCAGCGTGTCCTTGACGGATTTGTCTATTATGAATATTCTGTTGGTTGCACTAATTATACAAATGAAAAGAATAAAAGGTTACAGTATTTTATGATATTATTGACACACAATAAGTCTCCACATATGATATGAGATATAGAAGATATGGAGAGGGGATTGCTATGAAATACAGAGATAAGATACAAGCCGTTGTCTTTGATATGGATGGGCTCATGATTGATACGGAGCGTCTGGCTGCCAGGGGCTGGAAAGAAGCAGGAGAAAAGATGGGTTTTCTCATTGATGAGGAAAAAATTTCTCAGATTCGTGGCAGGAATCTGGCGGATGTTCAACAGCTTTTCCAGGACTGGTATCATGGTAAAGTGAATTGTATCGAAGCCCGGACGATACGTTTTGATTATGCACGGAATTATATCCGTGAAAACGGAGTGCCTGTAAAAACAGGACTTGTGGAACTTCTGGAATATCTCAGAGAGCAGGAAATTCCTGCGGTGGTAGCCTCATCGACAGAGCGGAAAGTGGTGGTGGAGGAACTTGGTCAGGCAGATCTCCTGAAATATTTTGATGCGATCATCTGTGGAAATGAAGTTCACAGAAGTAAACCGAATCCTGAAATTTTTCTGAAGGCCATGGAAAGGATCCAGGCAAAGCCGGAAAATTGTATTGTTTTGGAGGACAGTTTTAATGGTATACGTGCAGGATATGCAGCAGGAAGCAGAGTGATTATGGTGCCGGATCTGGATTTCCCGACAGAGGAGATTCGCAGATTATGTTTTCGCATTTGTCCGACTTTGTCACACGTGATCAATGTCCTTGAAGAAGAGATAAAGTGAAAAATGTCACCATATGTTGATGACAAATCCTATTTTCTTCAAGTTGAATTCTCATGTTGTGCCAGTCTATAATAGACCTATCAAAAGGATTGATTGGCCAGTCATACCTGAAGCGAATAAATAATAATCAAATATGAATAAAGCGAAGGTGAGAATTCATGAAAGAAAAAGTACAATTATTTGGAAGATTCCTGAGCGGTATGGTTATGCCGAATATTGGTGCGTTTATTGCATGGGGATTGATTACAGCCTTGTTTATAGCGGATGGATGGTGTCCCAATGAGACGATTGCACAGTTAGTAAGTCCTATGTCGAAAATGTTGCTGCCTCTTTTGATTGCATATACCGGAGGTAATGTGGTAGCCGGGCAGAGGGGTGGAGTGATTGGCGCCATTGCAACGATGGGTGTAATTGTTGGTACGGATGTTCCGATGTTCATAGGTGCAATGATCATGGGTCCTTTCTCAGGATGGGTCATTAAAAAATTTGATAAGTTGATTGAAGGTAAAGTAAAAGCAGGATTCGAGATGCTGGTAAATAATTTTTCTCTTGGAATTATCGGTGCGATTCTGGCGGTGATTGCCATGAAAGGTGTCACTCCGCTCGTTATGGTTATGAATAATGCGCTGGAGGCTGGTGTTAACTTTTTTGTAAATCACGGATTGCTTCCATTGACAGCACTGTTTATCGAGCCGGCGAAAGTATTGTTCCTGAATAATGCTATTAACCATGGAATTTTGTCCCCTCTGGGAATCAAACAGGTGGAGGAAATGGGGAAATCCATTTTCTTCCTGCTGGAAGCCAATCCGGGACCGGGACTTGGAGTGCTTCTGGCATATTGTATCGCAGGAAAAGGATCAGCGAAGAGTTCTGCTCCGGGTGCGGTGATCATCCATTTCTTCGGTGGAATCCATGAGATTTATTTTCCATACATATTGATGAATCCGCTGCTTCTTCTGGCAGTGATCGGCGGTGGAGCGACCGGTACTTTTGTATTCAATCTTCTGGGTGCGGGATTGAAATCCCCGTCTTCACCGGGAAGTTTCCTGGCAATCATGGCACTGTGCGAGAAACACTCTTATCCAGCCGTGATCGCAGGTATTACTGCCGCAGCTATTGTATCTTTTGTGATTGCACTTCCGATTGTGAAATTTGCGGGAAAAGAGGAAGATATTGAAGCATCTCAGGCGAAAGTAGCGGCCATGAAGAAAGCATCCAAGGGAATCAAGGATGAGACTTCGGCAGGCAGAGTTCCGGTAGAAGGTGTGATAAAGAAAATTGTTTTCGCATGTGATGCTGGAATGGGTTCCAGTGCTATGGGAGCAACCGTGCTTCGTAAAAAACTGAAAGAGGCAGGACTGGATACAATTGAAGTGGTTCACGCACCGGTATCCTCAATCCCTGCAGATGCCCAGGTGGTTGTCACTCATAATGAACTGGGAGAGAGAGCGGCACACAGCAATCCCAATGCGCAGCTTGTTTTGATTAGTAACTTCTTGGCAGCTCCGGAATATGATATACTGGTGGAGGAACTTGTAGAAAAATTACATTGATACAGATGACTTCCGGGGAATTGCCCGGAAGTCAAAACTGTTGTTAAAAAACAACATTGAGGAAATACACAGGATTTATAAAGGAAATATGTATGAGTAGCGAATTTACACCCCGAATGCAGCAGATATTGAAAATAATGGCAACGGAGGATCAGGTTGTATCTGTGAAAAGTCTTGCAGAACAGCTTGGAGTGAGCAAACGTACTGTACAGAGAGAGTTGGAGTACCTTGGACACTCTCTTGATAAATACGGGATTACATTCTGTTCAAAAGCGGGAACTGGCGTGTGGCTGGAAGGGGATTCGGAAGGAAAAGAAAAGCTCCTCCGGGATTTGGAAGAAGGAGATTCTACGGATGCCTATGATCGTACAGAAAGACGAAAAAGACTGATTCTCGAGATATTAAAGGACAAAGAACTGAAAAAATTATTTTATTACAGTAATTTGTTCGGAGTCAGCGAGGCAACAGTCAGCTCAGATCTGGAAGCAGTGGAGAATTGGTTTGAAAAATATCATCTGAAAATCGTTAGAAAGCAGGGATATGGAGTCACCATTGAGGGTTCGGAAAAGAATTTCCGAAGAGCTATCCGCGCATTTATTGATGAAAATATAGATACCCGAATGATACGAGAGGTATATGAAAATAAAAATCAGGAAGTGGTACATAAGTTTTCAGGGAAAAACAAAAATACCATTTGTCGTGTGTTGGATGGTGATGTGCTGAAAAAAGTTGTCAATACTTTGACAGAACTTAAGGAAGAAAGGATTGCCAATCTGACGGAAAATTCTTATCTGGGTCTGGTACTTCATATTACCATAGCAGTGAACCGGATTTTGCAGCAGGAGATTATCGAGGAAAATCAGCAATTGAGGGAATCCGTTCAGAATGATGAGGATTATTTTCTGGCACAGAGTATTGCAAAAGTACTGGAAGAGAAGTTGGAGATTCGGATTCCACAGATTGAGATTGTATATATCTATTTGCACTTGAAAGGGGCAAAAAAGCAGAATATCGAGATGGGAGCAGAAGGAGAGGGCCTCACTGCCAATCCAGAGAAGTGGCTTAGCCTGGTAAATGAACTGCTCGATGCTTATGACGAGTCCCAGGCATATCTTTTGAAGCAGGATGAAGAATTTTTGCAGGGCTTGATCGCTCATCTGCAGCCTACGGTAATCCGGCTCCGCAATGAGATGAAGATAGCGAATCCTCTTCTGGAACAGGTGAAACGGGAGTATTCAGCTATTTTTAAAAAATGTGAAAATGTAGCGAAAGTTCTGGAAAAGCGGCTGAATTGTAAAGTGCCGGAGGCGGAGATTGGATTTTTGACGATCCATTTCGGGGCGGCTGCAGTGCGTCTGGAAAAAGGGAAAAATATCAAAAGACAGGTACAGCTGGGAATTGTCTGTGCCAGTGGTATTGGCATTTCACGGTTAATGTCTTCAAAAATAGATAATTATTTTGGAAGCAGGGTGAGAATCACTACCTATGGGAAACATGATCTCTCTCCATATATTCTGGAAAAAGTGGATTTCTTTGTTTCAAGTATTAACCTGGAGGAAAAGGATACTGATATTTTATATGTGAATCCGCTGCTTCCGGAAAAAGATATGCAGACTATAGAACAAAAAGTGGCGTTTTATGAACATCTTCCTGAAAAAAGGCAGATGGAAGATCCGTTTACCAGACAACTGGAACAAGTCCATTATATGGCTGTACAGATTAAGACAGTGATAAAAGATCTCTTGGTTATGAAATTGGATAATTATATTACCTTTGAAGAAGTGCTGGTGGCTATAAGTGAGAAACTCACGCCTTATTCTGACAGCAGACGTATGATACAAGAAGATATAATAAAGCGGGAAAAGTTGAGTAGTCAGGTGTATGCGCCCTTTGGATTTGCACTATTACATTGCCGCACAAAAGGTGTGATAAAACCAAGCTTTTCTATCTGTCTTGCCAAAGATTTGGGGAAATTTTATCATCCCTATTTTCAGGAAATTGATGTGATTATCGTCATGCTGCTCCCGGAAGATGATCATGTGGAGGAGAATGGCATGATATTGGGTTGCCTCAGCAGTATGCTGATTGAGGAGGAAAACTTTTTGAAAACTATACGCCAGGGTGAGAAAGAGGAAATCAGAAGTCTGGTCTCCAGTTATTTGAAACGGTTTTTTAATCAATATTTGAACAAAATGCAGTGACGATGTCACGGTTATAATGAATGCAAAAAGGAAAAGCCGTATCGGAAAAAGAGGTTCCGGTACGGCTTTTCCTTTTTAAAAATGTCATCAGTCAATGGTGCCAAATGCCATTTTGTTTTCATTGAAAACAGGGTATCTGACTGACTATAATGAACTCATAAGGAATCGAAAAAAACACCAAAACACACGAAAACAAAAAAAGGAGGAAATAGAAATGGCATTGTTTAGTTTTAAGAAAAAGACAAAAGAGGAAAAGCCGGAATTGCTGAAAAAAGAAAATATTCGTTTGAACTGCAGCCGTATGCCGAAAGAGGAAGTAATAAAAGCTGTGGGAAAGATGCTGGTTGACAGTGGATACGTGGAAGAGGGATATATCGATGCTATGCTGAAGCGGGAGCTGACTTTTGCTACCAATGTAGGAAATGGAATTGCACTCCCCCATGGTGTGGAGGAAGCAAAAAAGGATATCCGATATTCCGGAATCGCAGTTATGACATTCCCTGAGGGAACAGACTGGGGCGGAGATGATGTAAAACTGGTGATCGGTATTGCGGGAGTTGGAGAAGAGCATTTATCGATTCTTGGAAATATTGCCACAAAGATGGCTACACCGGAAGATGTTGACCGTCTTTTGAACGGAACAGAGGATGAGGTTTACGAGATTCTGACAGGAGGAAATTGAGATGATTGTAACAGTAACTATGAATCCTGCCATTGATAAGACAGTTGATGTGGAAAATTTTGAGGCAGGGGGGCTGAACAGGATTCTCCGCTCCGTAAGTGATGCAGGAGGAAAAGGAATCAATGTTTCTAAAACAATCTGTGAATTGGGCGGCAAGAGTATTGCCACAGGGTTTATCGGCGGCGGAGCAGGAGGTAAAATCAAGGGAGTATTGAAAGAATGGGGAATCCCGGAGGATTTTGTAGAAGTAGAGGGAGAGACAAGAACCAATACAAAGGTAGTAGACCCTGTGATCGGTGTTACCGAACTGAATGAGCCGGGACCTCAGGTGGGAGAGAAGGAAGTGGAACAACTTCTGAAAAAGCTGGAAGGTTATGCTAATGACGATACGTTGTTTGTATTGGCAGGAAGTATTCCGGCAGGTGTAGATAAAGGGATTTACCGTGAAATTATCTATCGTGTACATAAAAAAGGCGCAAAAGTACTGCTGGATGCAGATGGAGAACTGTTCGCACAGAGTCTGGCAGCGGCACCGGATATGATTAAACCTAACCGGGATGAACTGGAAAAATATTACGGACTGGATTATCGACCGGGCGAGAAAGAGCTGATTGAGCTTGGAAAGAAATTTCTGGATCGGGGCATTTCTAGAATCACGATTTCCTTGGGACAGATGGGTGCCTTATTTATTTCCAAGGAAAAGGTATATAAAGTGGATGCACTTTCAGTAAAAGCCCATTCTACGGTAGGTGCCGGGGATGCCATGGTAGCTGCGACTGCGTATGGATGGGATCATAAGATGTCCATGGAAGATACTGCAAAATTAAGCGTTGCAGCTTCCGCGGGTGCAGTGACTACCATTGGAACAAAACCGCCGAAAAGGGAACTGGTGGACGAACTTGAGAAACAGGTTGTGCTGAAGCCTGTAGAATAAATCAGAAATTGGAGGAGAGATCATGAGAACTAAGGCAGTAAGAATGTATGGAAAAGAAGATCTGAGACTGGAAGAGTTTGAACTTCCACAGATCAAAGATGATGAAATTCTGGTTAAAGTAATGAGTGACAGTATCTGCATGTCTACCTATAAACTGGCAGAACAGGGAAAGAAACATAAAAGAGCACCACAGAATATCGATACCAATCCGATTATCATCGGACATGAATTTGCTGGTGTGATTGTGGAAGTAGGAGAGAAATGGAAAGATCAGTTCAAACCGGGACAGAAATTTGCACAGCAGCCGGCACTGAATTATAAAGGAAGTCTGGCTTCTCCGGGATATTCCTATGAATTCTTCGGAGGTGCCTGCACCTACTGCATTATTCCTCATGAGGTAATGGAACTGGGATGTCTGCTGAATTATGACGGAGAGAGCTTCTTTGAGGCTTCTCTGGGTGAACCTATGAGCTGTATCATCGGTGGCTATCATGCGAATTATCATACTAATAAAAAAAATTATAACCATGCGATGGGAACAAAGGTTGACGGAAATATCCTGATCATGGGTGGATGCGGCCCCATGGGTCTTGGTGCGGTAAGCTATGGACTTCAGTTTGAAAATAAGCCAAAACGTATCGTAGTTACCGATGTTAGTGATGACCGGATTGCCCGTGCAAAAGAAATGATTTCTCCGGAGACAGCAAAAGAGAGAGGAATTGAACTTCTGTATGTGAATACTGCCGCAATGGAAGATCCGATCAAAGAATTGATGGATATCACAGAAGGGCATGGATATGATGATGTATTTGTATACGTGCCGATCAAACAGGTTGCGGAGATGGGTGATAAACTGCTGGCATTTGATGGATGTATGAACTTCTTTGCAGGTCCTTCAAATAATCAGTTTAAGGCAGAGATTAATCTTTACAACACTCATTACACCAGCACCCATATTATGGGAACTACCGGCGGAAATAATGACGATTTGATCGAGGCTATCGATCTGGCAGCAAAAGGAGCCATCGAACCGGCTGTCATGGTAACACATATCGGAGGTATTGACAGTATTGCTCAGGCAACCTTGAATCTGCCAAAGATTCCGGGAGGAAAGAAGTTGACTTATACACAGTTTGATATGCCGCTGACAGCGATTGATGATTTTGAAGAACTGGGAAAAACAGATCCGTTGTACAAAAAGCTGGATGAATGCTGCAAGAAACACAGAGGACTGTGGAATGCAGAGGCTGAGAAGATATTGTTTGACCATTTTGGAGTGATAGTCTAATAGAAAGTTCAGGAAAATATAGAGGAGGATTATTTACTATGGTATCAGAGAAAGTAACCGTTATCAATAAATCAGGAATTCACGCAAGACCGGCAAGCGAGCTGGCAAAAGTGGCTATGAAATGCAGATCGGATGTTTATATTGTTACGGGTGATAAAAAAATCAATCCGAAAAGCGTACTGAATCTTATGGCGGCGGTGATCCGCTGCGGTACGGAAATAGAAGTACAGTGTGAGGGTGAGACAGAAAAAGAAGATCTGCGTACACTTGTTGATTTCATCTCCAGCGGATTGGGAGAAGGACAGGAGTAATGAATGAAAAAACTGACAGTAGAAAAAACAGCATCTGACGGAATTGCGGAAGGGAAAGTGTATCTTCACAGAGAACTGGATCTGACTCCTTCAGTCAGGATTGTGACGGAAGAAGAGATGGATGAGGAGGAAGACCGTTTTCTTCAGGCGAAAAAGCAGGTTCTTGCTGATCTGGAAAAGTTGGCTGAGAAGAATGAGATATTTCAGGCTCATGCCGTTATGGCAGATGATTTTACTCTGCAGGAGGGCGTGGTTTCCAAAATCCGGGCAGAAAAATGTAATGCGGAACTGGCTCTCGACCAGACCGTACAGGAGATAGCAGCTATTTTTGAAGCTATGGATGATGAATATATGAAAGAGCGTGCCGCAGATGTCAAGGATGTGGCAAAGCGCCTGATGGCTGCACTGAAAGGAGAAGAACTCAGTGACTTCTCTAGAATAGCGGAACCGGTGATTTTAGTGGCACGTGATCTGTATCCGTCTGATACAGCCACCCTGGATCTGAATTATGTAAAAGGTTTTATCACGCAGGAAGGCGGTGTCACAAGCCATGTGTCTATCATGGCAAAAGGAGCCGGTCTTCCGGCCCTTGTAGGGGCAGCAGGGATTCTGGAGATGGTCCACGAGGACGCATATATCTGTATGGATGGAAAAACAGGTGAAATCGTGATTGACCCGGATGAGGAAACAAGAAACGTATTTTGTGAGAAAGCAGAAGAATATCGAAAACGCAAAGAATTGTATGATGCAGTAAGTGAACTTCCGGCATGTACAAAGGACGGAAGATTAGTAAAAATCTGTGCCAATGTAGGAAATCTGGAAGATGTAAAAACAGCTGTGGAAAGACATGTGGATGGTATTGGTCTTTTCCGTTCTGAATTTTTGTATATGGAAAATGATCATTTTCCCACAGAAGAGGAGCAGTTTCAGGTATACAGTGAGGGGGCTAAACTCTGTCCATCCGAACTGACGATCCGTACTCTGGACATCGGGGGAGATAAGAGTCTGTCGTACTATGAATTTGAAAAAGAGGAGAATCCTTTCCTGGGTTGGAGAGCGATTCGCATTTCCCTTGAAATGAAGGAAATGTTTAAGTCACAGCTGCGTGCAATCCTTCGTGCAAGCGCATACGGACATATTCGTATCATGTTTCCAATGATCATTTCATTGGAAGAACTAAGAGAAGCAAAAGGCCTGGTGGAAGAGTGTAAGAAAGAACTGAAACAGGAACAAAAAGCATTTGATGATGCTATTGAACTGGGAATGATGATGGAAACACCAGCTTCTGTACTTCTGGCAGATGAGTTTGCAAAAGAGGCAGATTTCTTCAGTATCGGTACCAATGATTTGACTCAGTATCTGCTTGCGGTTGACAGGGGAAACAAGAAAATATCTGCAATGTACAACAGTTTTCATCCGGCAGTGCTTCGTGCCATAGCTCGCATTATACATGCGGGACACAAAAACAATATCACGGTAGGTATGTGCGGAGAATTTGCCAGCGATGAGCGTGCTACAGAACTTCTTCTTGGTATGGGACTGGATGAGTTCAGTATGTCGTCGGGAGAGGCTTCAAAAATCAAATACAGTATCCGCAATATGATGTATGCGGATGCCTGGGAGAAAGCTAAGAACATTTAAATAAAGATTCAGATTGGAATATTGAACCGACCCTAAAAAGTTAGACCATAAATCTAACGATTGGAGGTCGGTTTTTTTATGTCCCAATATAGTTTTGAATTTAAGAAAAAAGTGGTGTTTGAATATTTGTATGAAAACATAGGTTCAATATCATGAGCTATGAAATATGGTATTAAAAGTGAAAGACAAGTACGCCAATGGATTCATAATTACATGGAATTCAGTGATAAAGGACTGAAAAGAAGTGGGAAGAGAGAAAAATATTCTTTTGAGTTCAAGCTTCATATGGTAGAATCTTATCTAGCAAATGAGATCTCAAGAGTAAAGGAAGTTTGGCAGTAGTTACCGAATATTATTCAGAATCAGGAGTTGAATACGAAATGAATAGGAAAGATGAAATAAATTATATACCTAAGGGAACCCCAAATCCTGTAGTCAAAAAAGGGGAGTTTGTTTTTGCTGCAATTGGACTTGATCATGGACACATTTACGGAATGGTGAATGGTTTATTAGAAGCGGGAGCTACTTTAAAGTGGGTATATGACCCGGATTCTGTTAAAGTTCAGAAGTTTTTGGAGGAGTATCGGGCAGAAGGAGTGCGTGCAGCAGACAGCAAGGAACAGATTTTTCAGGATGAGAAAGTGAAGTTAGTTGCAGCGGCTTGTATTACTTCAGAACGTGCGGATTTAGGCGTTCGAGTCATGAATGCAGGAAAGGATTATTTTGTGGCGAAAGCCCCGTTTACCACGTTGGAACAGTTGGCATTGATAAAACAAACCATTCAGGAAACCGGGAGAAAGTATATGGTGCACTATAGTGAGAGACTTCAGGTGGAAAGTGCAGTATATGCAGGAGAGTTGATAAAACACGGAGCGATTGGGAAAGTGATTCAGGTCATGGGAATGGGACCACATCGTTTGGATGCACCATCCAGACCAGCATGGTTCTTTGAAAAAGAAAAGTATGGTGGAATACTTTGTGATATTGGAAGCCATCAGATTGAACAATTTTTATATTATACAGGAGCTACCGATGCCATAATTACGGAGAGTAAGATTGGAAATTATGCGCATCCGGAGTATCCGGAACTGGATGATTTCGGAGATGCTTCTTTGATCGGAAATAATGGTGCAACTGGTTATTTCAGGGTGGACTGGTTTACTCCGGACGGACTTTCTACATGGGGAGATGGAAGAATGTTCATTCTGGGAACAGAAGGATATATTGAGCTTCGCAAATATGTAGATGTGGCAAAAAGTGATAAGGGCGATCATGTGTATTGGGTAAATAAAGATGGAGAACACTATATCAATGTTCGGGGGAAAGTAGGATATCCATTTTTTGGACAACTGATTTTAGATTGTATCAATCGGACAGAAAATGCTATGACACAGGAACATGCTTTAAAGGCGGCAGAATTATGTGTAAAAGCTCAGATGCTGGCAAGAAAAGTAGTATGAAGAGGGAATTAATTTTTGCTGCCAAAGGTAATGTATGGGCTCAGATTTTGATGGTTGTATTCAGCATTCTTTACGGTATCATCTCCTGGCGTTTCCGATATTGAGGTGAGATGATTACATATCTGGGAATGTGCTTGCCCATGGCTGTATGGTCAACAATTACCTGGCTGAAAAATCCTTCTAAAGGGAATAAAAATGAAGTTGCAAAATTATACCGAAAATTATTTTTACAAATATAATTCCGTTCGCCTGAGTGTGAGATAGGGTTTTGACTGACGGATTTTTTCGGATTCTTCCAAATCTATATCTACATAAATGATCTGTTCCGTATCATCTGCCTTTAAGAGGGTCTTGCCTTCTGCGGATATCACCAGTGATTCTCCGGCAAATTCCATTGCATCTTCTTTGCCAACGCGATTGCACATAGCCAGGACAACACTGTTTTGAAATGCCTGCACACAGAGTTCCATCTCAAACATTTTCATTGGCTCCTGCTTTGTATTTACCGTTGGAATTAAGATTAAGTCAGCCCCCATCAGTGTTTCTGTACGGATGCTTTCCGGATAATGCCGGTCAAAGCATACAACAATACCTATTTTTCCCAGGTTTGTATCAAACACCTGAAATCCGGTATCCGATGGTGTATAATAGTCCTGTTCATAGAATTGTTCTGCCTGAGCAATATGAACCATTTTCTGGATTCCCAGTATGGAACCATTTTGATCAATCAAGATGCTTGCATCATAGACCTTTTCATTTTCTAAAAGATATACATTGGGAACTGCCATAATATGGTATTCCCTGCAGGCGTCGCAAAAAGCTGTCATAATTTCGGATTCTTTCGATACACGGTATTTCGAAACATCTTTTCCGGGATACTGAGGGAAAAATTCAGTCAGCTGTACTTCTGGGAACAAAATAAGATCCGCTCCATTTGCGGCTGCGTCTTTCATTGCATTCAAACTTTTTGCCAGGTTCTTCTGTACAGAACCTGTATTTTCCATTTGGAACATTGCCAATTTCATCTATCTACCTCGCTGATCATGAATGTGGAAGCTGCCTGCAGCGTAATAATCTGTAATCACTTTTATTGTACCATAGGGCTGTAAACATTGCTATTGAGTTTCCGCCTCTTTTATGAAATAATAAATATGAGCCGACCCGTATTGTGGAGATACGGAAAAGAGAAATGAATTCAGGAGAGATACCCATGTGTGCTAATCTGCGTAAGCGTAAAAATGAATCCTATTCCATATTTATGAGAAAGCTGCTGACTCTGGTTCTTCCCATTACCTTTCAGCAATTTATGCTGGCATTGGTCAGTGCGTCAGATGCTTTGATGCTGGGAGTTTTGACGCAGGATTCACTTTCCGCAGTTTCCCTTGCCAGTCAGGTGACTTTTGTAGAAAGTTTGTTCCTTGGAGCCATGACAATCGGACTTTCCATGTTTGCGTCACAATATTGGGGGAAAAAAGATAAAGCAGCGGTCGAACGGATCTTTGCCTATGTGATGAAGATTACAGTCGTTGTAGCTTTCTTGTTTTTCGTTGCCGGACTGTCTGTTCCCAAAGCTTTAATGCGTATTTTTACAAATGATAAAGTTTTGATTGAAAATGGAGCAGTTTACTTGCGTGTGGTATCCATATCGTTTCTGCTGACAGGGATTTCCCAGATTTATCTGTGTATATTAAAAAACAGTGGAAGAGCATCCAGATCCAGCCTGATCAGTTCGGTCAGTGTTATTATAAATATTGTGTTAAATGCAGTTTTTATTTTTGGGTTTTTGGGATTTCCCAGAATGGAAATTGCAGGAGCTGCTCTTGCTACAGTTATGGCGAGAGTGATAGAAGTTGTATGGTGTGTTTTGGAAACGGCCAAAAAAGATCAGATCAAACTGCGGTGGAAGTATATTGTTCATGACGATAAAGTTTTGCGGTATGATTTTTGGAAGTATACCACACCGGTACTTTGTAACGAGATCGTATGGGGAACAGGATTTTCCATGTATTCTGTCATTATGGGACATCTTGGAAGTGATGCCGTAGCAGCAAATTCTATAGCCAATATTGTGAAAAATCTTGTTGCCTGCTTTAGTTATGGACTTGGAAGCGGCGGCGGTATCATGGTGGGAAATGAGCTTGGTGCAGGAAGACTGGAAACGGCGAAGGAATATGGCGGAAGACTCTGCAGACTGTCGGTTATCTGTGGTGCAGTCACGGGATTGGTTCTGCTGGCACTCAGTCCGCTTGTACTTGCCGTGACAGATCTGAGTCCTCAGGCGGACGAATACTTAAAATGGATGCTTGTGATGTGCACGTATTATATGATCGGATGTGCGGTCAACGGAACGACTATTACCGGTATTTTCTGTGCCGGTGGCGACAGTAAGTTTGGGCTCCTGTGCGATACCGTGACGATGTGGTGTATCGTTGTTCCACTTGGGTTTATTTCCGCATTTGTGCTGCATCTTCCGGTACTTGCCACCTATTTTATCATGAATCTGGATGAAATGTTAAAGGTGCCGGCAGTGTATGTTCATTACAAAAAATATAAATGGGTGAAAGATCTGACGGTAAAAGAATAAAGATGTTGAGGAGGATAAAAGATGCCGGGATATTTAAGGGAGAAAATCATAGAAGAGTCGCGCGGTTATTATTAAAAGCACAGCAACTTTACAAATAAGTTAAATACAGCAAATTAAGAGGAACAGCTTATAATGAACAATGAGATCCTAAGTAATATACAGGAAAAAATAAAGAACATAAGAAAAAGACATATCATATACGTTTTTACAGCCATTTTCGTGTGTCTGATTGCAATACTGGGATGTGTAATAGAGATAAATGCAAAGAAAACCCAGAAGCTGAGGGAGCAGAACAGTCAGTATGCTTTGGAGATATATACCCTGAATGAATCGTTGTCTGAGAAAGAAAGCATCATAGAGGAGCATGAGACATCCGTGCGGGAGCTGGAGAAGAAAAACAGTAATCTGGAGCAGGAACTTTTGCAGTATCAGGATCAACAGGAGCAGATTGATGAGCTGAATACCAAATTCAATGAATTGATGGAAAGCTACAATGAAGTGCTTGGTGAATACCAGGAAGCACAGGCAACCATCGAATCTTTAAATAAGCAGATTACGTCACTGAAAACAGAAAATGAAAAACTGAAGTCGGAAAATGAAGATTTGAAAAAAGAGGCCCAGCAATCATTTTTTGGCAATAATGCAAATAATGGTTCATCAGGAGGTACCGTATATTGGGTAGCAGGAGGTGCAGTATACCATTCGACACCAAATTGTGTGGCATTGAAGCATTCCGATAACATTCAGAGCGGTACTATTGCGGAAAGCGGAAAGAGCGGGGCCTGCTGGCTTTGCTATTAATGGTGGAAAGATATGAAAGAATCGAACTATGAAATCACAAAAAAGAAAACAGCACTGCAGTTTTTACAGTATGATCAGGAAGCCATGATCCGAAAATATCATCTGGAATATGATAAGGATTCTTTGTATCTGACATTTGTGAGCCAGTTATATCGTATAGATCGTACGACAGGTCTGGTGGAAAGATGTGCGGCAGGTCCACTGCCGAGAAGAGAGGCCGGTTACGATGAAGCTATGTCTATCTACGATATTCTCTGTTATGCAAAGGAAGATTGCGGCCTTTCCGGGAAGTATTGTCTTACGAACAGCTTAAAGGGAATTGTGAAGACGAGTGTCGGTCATCCGGGAGACGGTTCCTTTCAGAAGGAAAAGATATATTTTGATAAGGAGACAGACAAGCTGTCTGAAGCATGCAGAAAGTTGGGAGGGGTTCCGGCGGGCAAAGGAGATGTAGCATACCGGATCCAGGTATTCCCATTTTTGCCGTTGATCTTTCAGTTCTGGAACTCGGATGAAGATTTTGACGCAGAGATACAGTTTTTGTGGGATGAAAACACATTGCAGTACATGCATTTTGAGACACTCTGGTATGTGATGTCACATATCATCAGACGGCTTATGGAAGAAGCAGATGCAGATAGCTTGCTGCTTTGCGGAAGATAAAAGGATAAAAATACAGTTAAATACGTGATCGTGACTAATGCAAGAAGTTTCGTTTCAGAGACTTCTTGTTTTTATTTTGAAAAGACCTGCAATTATTACAGAAAATCTAAAAAAATTCCTAAAAAAGAAAACCAAAATGCAATATTATTATGGTGTTAGGGTCAAAAGTTTGTGATACCTACATCATAATTGAATCCAATGGGAGGTAAAGATATGTGTCAGAAAGTTATATGTGAAACCGATATTATGAAAATCTTATCTAAAGTTGACTCAGATGAACTTCTTACCCGGGAAGATGCGGTGACGCTGCTGCATATCGATAATTATTCAGAGTGTTTTTATGCGCTTCTTGCCAAAGCGAATGAATTGTCCCGAAAAGAATACGGTGACAAGGGATATGTATTTGCACAGATTGGTTTGAACAGTTCCCCCTGTCCCGGAAATTGTAAGTTCTGTTCGTTGGCCTATAATAATTTTGTTGTGGAAAAAGAGACGGAGAAAACCAGGGAGGAAGTGCTGGAAGAGACAAAACGGGCTGTGGAAGAGAGCGTGGATGCACTGTTCCTTATGACAACAGCTGATTACGATTTTGAGAAATATCTTGAAATTTCCAGAGAAGTAAAGAAGCTGCTCCCGGAAGATACCATGTTCATTGCCAATATCGGAGATTTCGATGAAACAGGAGCAAAAAAACTAAAAGAAGCCGGATTTACAGGGGCATACCACATAGTAAGACTGAATGAAGGAATCGATACGAACCTTCCTGTGGAACAAAGAGAGCGAACTCTTGATGCGATCCAGAAGGCAGGACTGGAACTGATCTACTGTGTAGAACCTATAGGACCGGAGCATACATACGAACAGATGGCAGATGAGATGTTGAGGGCGAGAAGATACAATGTAAATGTCATGGCATGTATGAAGAGAGTCTGTGTTCCAGGAACTCCTCTGTATGAAAAGGGAGAAATTACTGATTTGGAACTGACAAAAATTGTGGCAGTTACCCGTCTGGTGACACGACCGAAGAAATCGATGAATGTACATGAACCGAAAGAGATGGCATTGCTGGCTGGTGTAAACCAGTTATATGCGGAAATAGGAATCAACCCGAGAGATTGTGCAGCGGACACGGAACAGAACAGAGGAAGCTCCATCGGAGCAATGCGAGATATGCTGAAACAGGCAGGATATAGCAGGTAAGAAGCCTGATAGTTGAAAATATATATTTTATGAAAGAGAGGAACGAATTATGACACCGAAAGAGACATTGATCAAAGTATTGCATCACGAAAAAACAGACCAGGTACCGTGGGTACCATTTGCGGGAGTACATGCAGGACGTCTGCTGGGATATACCGCAACAGAAGTTCTTCAGGATGAGGACAAATTATTTGATTCTCTGATGGAAGTAAACAAACTGTACAGACCATCCGGTCAGCCGGTAATCTTTGACCTTCAGGTAGAGGCAGAATGTCTTGGCTGTGAACTGACCTGGGCGAAGGATGCTCCGCCGTCTGTATCCAAGCATCCGCTGGAAGACGAAGAGGAACTGGAGACACCATGTTATTGTACGATTCCTACCAAAGAATCCGGACGTATCCCGATGATCCTGCGGGTTATGAAACGTATGAAAGAAGCAGTAGGAGATACAACAGCTCTGTACGGACTGATCTGTGGACCATTTACACTGGCAACTCATCTTCGTGGCAATAACATTTTTATGGATATGTATGATGATGAAGAAGCAGTGGAAGAATTTCTTGCATACTGCTGTGCAATTTCGAAAAAAATGGCAGAATACTATATTGAAGCAGGAATGGATGTGATCGCAGTGGTGGATCCGCTGATCTCACAGATTTCCTCCAATCATTTTGAGCAGTTTATGCATAAACCATTTTCTGAACTGTTTGCCCATATTCGTGAGCTGGGTGCTTTGTCTTCTTTCTTTGTATGCGGAGATGCTACAAGAAATATCGAGGTAATGTGCAAGACCTGTCCGGATGCTATTTCTATCGATGAAAATGTGGATATTCTGGCAGCAAAGAAAATTACCGATCAATATAATATTACCATCGGCGGAAATATTCCTCTTACAACGATTATGCTTCACGGAAATCAGCAGGATAATATGAAGTTTGTTGTGGACCTTCTGGACAGCATGGAAGATAAGACGAACTTTATTCTGGCACCGGGTTGTGACATGCCGTATGCTGTGCCGGTGGAAAATACAATCGGTGTGGCTCAGGCACTGTATGAGACGGATTCCGTGCGTGAGATGCTGAAAAACTATGTGGCTGAGGACGATGATATTGAAGTAGAACTTCCGGATTATGAGCATCTGGAAAAACCATTGGTGGAAGTGTTTACATTGGATTCCGCTACCTGTGCCGCTTGTACTTACATGATGGGAGCAGCAAATGAAGCGAAAGCTACATTTGGCGATGCCATCGATATGGTGGAATACAAATTTACCGAAAAAGAAAATATTGCTAGATGTAAAAAGATGGGTGTGCCGAATCTTCCGTCTCTTTATATCAACGGTAAACTGAAATTCCGTTCCCTTGTACCTGCAAAAGAAGAACTGGAAGCAGCAATCCGTGAAGTAATGTGATGAGTAGGCTGTATCTGATCACCGGGTTTCTGGGGGCCGGAAAAACAACGTTTTTAAAACGGTTTGTACAGCTGTTTCGGGAAAGCCGTATGCATATTATTGTGAATGAATTCGGGAAAGAAGGCATTGATGGGGAACTAATGCGTAATCTGGGTATTGCGCTGGATGAGATCAATAACGGTTCTATATTTTGTTCCTGTCGGCTGGATAAGTTTGAGGAGGTTCTGCAAAAAACACTGGCACAGTCGCCGGATGTGATTATTGTGGAAGCCTCCGGGCTTTCCGATCCGACCAATGTAAAAAAAATCCTGAATCAGACGGATAAATTTCCGGATGTACTATATATGGGATGCATCTGCCTTGTAGATGCAAAGCAGTTTCTGAAAGTGTATGAAACGGCATCTGTGGTGAAAAAACAGCTGAATGTCAGTGATCTGGTTTTACTAAACAAGACAGATCTGGTTTCAAAAGAACAGATTTTAAAAGTGCGGGAAACTCTGGGCAGTCAGAGACCTGACCTGCAGATATATGAGACAACTTTTGGGCAGATTCAAAGAGAATGGTTTGAAAAAATGCAGGTGCAGAAAGAGGGACAGGAAGCAGAACTGTTTCAGACAGCAGATATTACACTGCGCAAATACCTTCTTCATATACGAAAAGAAGTAAATACGGGAGAACTGCAGAATTTCCTGAAAATGATCATGGATGATACATTCCGGATCAAGGGATTTATCCGGACAGGAGATTGCATTTATCTGGTGAATGCAGTGGGAAATATGCTGGAGATTTCCGGATATGATGAAGGAAATTTGGAAAAAGAAAATCTTCTGGTGGTCCTGTCAGGTGCGGGTATGCCTGTAAAACGGGCAATAAAAAAAGCAATGGAGTGGTACCCGGAAGTGGTGGAAAAGGTTGAGTGAAGAAG
>JBJFCH010000138.1:0-4099 GCA_051888835.1 Oliverpabstia sp.
TTCTTTACAAAACCATCATTCTGCAGTGCGCTTCTGGATACATTCAGAGGAAGATCCGGACAATCAATCACACCTTTCAGAAGCATAAGGAACTCAGGAATTACTTCTTTGATGTTATCCGCAATGAATACCTGGTTGTTGTACAATTTAATTGTTCCTTCAATAGAATCATACTCTGTATTGATCTTTGGGAAATACAGGATACCTTTCAGGTTAAACGGGTAATCCATATTCAGGTGGATCCAGAACAAAGGCTCCTTATAATCCATGAATACTTTGCGATAAAATTCTTTGTATTCTTCATCTGTGCACTCATTCGGATGTTTCATCCACAGAGGATGTATATCACTTAAGGAAACAGGCCTCTTATTGATCTTTACTTTTTCCTTCGCCGGAGAAACTTCTACAATCTCTTTTTCTCCGTTCTCATTTTCCTTTTCCTCTGTCTTTGCATCTTCATGAATATGCTCAACAACTACATCATCATCTCTGAGATCTGCTTCATCGATGGTTTCATATTCCTGCTCTGCATTTGCTTTAGAAAGGAATATTTCAACCGGCATAAATGAACAATATTTTTCAATGACTTCTCTTACTCTGTATTCATTTGCAAATTCCAGACAGTCTTCATTCAAAAACAGTGTAATCTCTGTACCGACAGTCGCTTTATCGCCATCCTGCATGTCATACTCGGAACCGCCATCACACTCCCAGTGAACAGGAACCGCTCCATCCTGATAAGATAATGTATCAATATGCACTTCATCCGCTACCATAAATGCAGAATAGAATCCCAATCCGAAATGACCGATGATCTGATCTTCATTCGTTTTGTCCTTATATTTTTCCAGGAATTCGGTTGCTCCTGAAAATGCAATCTGCGTGATGTATTCTTCTACTTCACCCGCAGTCATACCGATACCATTATCGATAAACTTCAGAGTTTTTTTCTCAGGATCCACGATTACATCAATCTTGCTTTTATATCCATCCGGAAGAGTATATTCTCCCATCATATCCAGCTTTTTCAGTTTTGTAATCGCGTCACATCCATTGGATACCATCTCACGAACAAAAATATCATGATCAGAATATAACCACTTTTTAATAATTGGAAAAATGTTTTCGCTATTAATTGAAAGATTACCATGTTTTGCTCCCATGGTCATTCACACTCCTTTTTTTCAAAATATTTCTTAATCACTGAAACATATAGTAATACCGAAAAAATGAAATGTCAAGAATAAATTAGCACTCATTTTGATTGAGTGCTAATAATTAATAATCTGTTTATATTCACTTTATATTTTATTCATTTTTGACACTTAAATCATTTATGCTGTCCCCTGAAAAATCATCTTATAATTCAAGATTCTTTCTTGTCTCTCTGTTTCCGGATTACGAATCTGTTCAAGAAGTATTCTTGCCGCTTCCATCCCGCTGGTCTGATAGTGATAATGCACCGTAGTCAATTTGGGGGTAAGGATATCCGCTACTACTCCATGACCGATTCCCGTAACTCTCACATCCTCCGGTATCTTTTTTCCATGATCCTTAAGACAGGAAATTGCACCCACAGCGATCATATCTGTAGCACAAAATACGCTGTCCACCGGTTCCTCTCGGCAAAGAATTCTTTCCATTCCCCTGTAACCGTCATCCATCGTAAAATCTACTTCCTCAGAAGGAATCTTCTCCAGCAGTATTCCAGATTCATTCAAAGCCTTCTTCACTCCGAGACGACGATTTTCACCTGCCGCTTTATCTTTACAATTCACCCCAAGATAAGCAGGATGACAGCTGCCTGTACCCAGCAAATACTTCATCATCTCGTAAGCCGCCTGAAAATCATTGTGAAAAACACAGGAATATTCGTGACTCTGCTGTCCCACAAGAACAACCGGAAACGGCATTCTGGCAAGTACCTGCAGATGTTTTTTTGTAATCACTGACGCTGCCAGTATCAGCCCGTCCACCTGACTGTGTTCAAATGTCTCCAGCATACTGATCTCTTTTTTCTGACTACGATTGGAATTCATCAACACAACATTATAATTATCGTTATCCAACACCAGACTGATTCCCGAGAGAATCCTTGGCATAGACTCTGAATCCAACTGAGGTACCAACACACCGATTTTTTTACTTACTTTTGTTCTCATAGCACGAGCATATTCTGATGGCTGATAATTTGTCTCCCGAATCACTTTTGCGATCCTTTCCCGCTTTTCTTCACTCAGACTGCCATTATTCAAATATCGGGATACAGCCGCACTGGAAACACCTGCCATCCTGGCAATTTCACTGATTGTCATGCTATATCACCTTTTTTCATCAGCCAGTAACATCCATATGCCGGAATCTGTACACCGCGTGCTTCCATCTCACGACCGCTCAGCAAGTCCACATACATTCCGTCCTCTTCATTAATCCATGCAACTTTGTCATATTTACTGAAATTAAACAGAGCCACCAGTTTTTCTTCTCCTTTTGTCTTAATCAAACCAAGGATTGCATCATCCCAGGTATCTACTGTCCATACGGTAGCATCTGCATCAAATACCTTATGATTCTGACGAATCGTTTCTATTTTCTTAAGTCCCTGGAAAATATCATACTGCAAAGTACCCGCCTCATTTCTGAGTTCTGCTTTATCCCACTGGAATTTTCCTCTGTGAATATAACGGGAATCTTCACACTTTTTAGGATCCATATGATATCCATAATCATTTTCCTGACCAATCTCATCTCCACTGTAAATCACAGGAATACCCGCCTGTGTCATCATATAAGTATGAAGGGTAAGATCAAAACGAATCGCTTTTTTCAATTCTTCCTCGTCTCTTTCATAGGCTGCTTTCTCAATGCCGCAGAGAGAAGAAGTCGTTCCACACTGACGTGCGTCACCGGATGCAGGATCTGCATTATACAGTTCACCTCTTCCGAAAGAACCTGGGAACTGTCCCGTAAAGAAATCGCTCAGAAAACGTTTATGTGCAACTTCATCGATGCCAAACTGCCTCAGCCAACCATAATCCAGCCCCCATCCAATATCATCATGGCAACGCAGATAATTCTGAAATACATAATCTTTGGGTAGGTTATTGATAATATCCATCTGACGACGAAGCAGACGAGCGTCCTGAGTAGCCACAGTGTTCCAGGTAGTAGCCATGGTAGTCACATTATAAAGCATATGACATTCCGGTTTTTCAACAGTACCAAAATACGGAACAACTTTCTCCGGTTCCATAACAACTTCTCCAAGCAAAATTACACTTGGGCATACAATCTCACAGATCATACGCAACATACGAACAATGGTATGCACCTGCGGAAGGTTACGACATTGGGTTCCCAACTGTTTCCAAATATATGGAACAGCATCGATACGAATTACATTCACACCTTTATTTGTCAGATTCAGCATATTATAAATCATTTCGTTCAGAACAATCGGATTCCCATAATTCAAATCCCACTGATAAGGATAAAATGTAGTCATAACAAACTTGTGTATGTCTTCAAGCCAGGTAAAATTACCCGGTGCTGTTGTCGGAAATACTTGAGGAACTGTTCTTTCAAACTGTGCCGGTATATCGTAATTGTCATAGAAATAATACCTGTCCATATAGTCTCTCTCACCGGCTCTTGCCCTTCTCGCCCATTCATGATCTTCTGATGTGTGATTCATAACAAAATCAAGACATACACTGATATTCCTCTTTCTGCATTCATCTGCAAGACTTTCAAGATCTTCCATGGTTCCCAGTTCGGGTTGTACTTTTCTGAAATTGGAAACTGCATAACCTCCGTCACTTCTTCCTTCCGGTGATTCCAGAAGAGGCATCAAATGAAGATAATTTACATTTGATTCCTGAATATAATCAAGTTTTTCACGAACACCGTTTAAATTGTCCGCAAATGCATCCACATACATCATCATACCGATGACATCATTTTTCTTGTACCATTCCGGATCTGCTTCTCTTTTACGGTCAAGCTCTTTTAAATCTTCTTTTCTATACTTATATATATTTTTCAGATTCTGACAAAGATCATCAAATGCCCATTGCTGCCCCTGATACAATTCACAATA
>JBJFCH010000138.1:4199-11770 GCA_051888835.1 Oliverpabstia sp.
TGCTCTTTTTCTTTCAAGACTTTTTTTCTTTCTTGTTTTCATTGCCTTCTCCTCAAAATATTTTGTAATCGATTTCAAAACTAATTATAACACATCACTTAAAAAAATCAATATATAATCCTCTATATTCTTTCTATTTCCGCCAGTCTGTCTACCACACTCTGAGCAACTTTTTTGCTTTTATCACTCAGCTGATTGATTTTTTCCTGATATTCGATGCCGATATTCTGCACTTTTCCATACCGTTTACTGCTTTCCGCATAATTCTTCACATCACTGATTCCCAGAATATAATCTACTGATACACCGAAATATTTTGACATTTCAACCAGAACATTGGCTCTTGGTTCACATTCACCTTTTTCAATCTTACTGATTGTATTCTGTGAACATCCAATTCTGGTCGCCAATGTCAGTTGACTGATATTCTTTTGTTCCCGCAATTCTTTTACTCTTGTGTACATATCACGCTTCTCCCTGATCACAATCATCTGCTATTCACAGATATCTGGTTTGGATTTTCAGTAATGTGTGGTTTCATCTTTATGTTGCTAATTATCTTTTTAGTTTATAGGAAAATCTTTCCAATCCAACTCTGTATAGAGTAGACTGCAACTTATTTTAGAGTAAAAGGTGGGGTTTCTTAAGAAATCGTAAAATTTCTTAAACTTCTCTTTGAAATGCGGTATTTCTTTGATTTACAATAATAGTTGTGCTATAATTCCATTTGACAACATAGACCTATGTTAAGGAGGCGTATCTTGATGATAAAAAGAAGTAAACGGCTTATCCCTGTAGTGTTGTATGGCTGTTTCTATCTGGCATGCTTTCATTGGCTCGAACGTACACCGACCAGGTACCATATTATCAATTCCAGCCTGGACAACAAAATACCTTTTTGTGAATATTTTATAATTCCATATTTCTTATGGTTCTTTTACATAGCCGCTACCGTTTTATTCTTTATATATTTCAACGACAGCAGCACGGAATACTGGAATCTGATCATTAACCTGGGACTGGGAATGACATTATTCCTGATCGTATCTTATGTTTATCCGAATGGGCTTGCAATCCGACCTCACGAATTTCCGCGTGATAATTTTTGCACTACATTGGTGAAATATCTTTACAAGATTGATACACCAACCAATGTGCTGCCAAGTATTCATGTATATAATTCCATTGCATGTTACTGCGCGATCAACAATTGTCATCAACTTCATCAACACAAGTGGATTCGTCACGGCTCCCTGATACTCACAACTCTGATCGTTCTGTCTACAATGTTTTTAAAGCAGCACTCCATCTGTGATGTCGCTACCGGTATCACTTTTGCTGTGGCTTCCTACATTGTGATTTACAGAGTATATGCAAAATCAGCCGAACGGGCAGCTCGTCGTCATTCAACTTTATATTAAAAAAATGGGGCATATCACAGCCCCATTTTTTATGTAAAAATCATTTGAATCAGTTAAAACCATATATTTTCTGAACCACTTTGTATCCGGTTACTGATGCCTGTCTTCCACCTTTCCCCGGAAGATTGCATACTCTTCCAAGAAGGCTGAAGCGTACTCTGTAGTATACCTTACGGTCTGCGTTCTTCATATATCTCCACAATTCCTTTTTCTTTTCAAAGTTTTCATCTGTTTTTGACTGCAAAAGGAATATACTGGATATAGTCGTAATAATAATAAGCATATGCAGCATATAATCTCTCTGTTTCTTATTCAGATTTTTCTGCTGTGCCATATGATCGATCATCAATTTATTAACTTTGATCTGCTGATCTATCCGTCCGATCATCACTTTTTCGCTGACAGACTGATCGTCCCTGCCGATAAAATAACGATACAGATTCACGTCCATATAATACATAGTCTTCACATAAGGAAGAGGTATAAATGCCACCAGATTATCCACATAAAATGTATGTTCCGGAAGCTGAAGTCCACATTCCCGCAAAAGCTCCGTCCTGTATATCATAGAATGCATCAAAATGTAATGACTTTGCCCCAGAGGTTTTGTTTCATCCCAGCCAAATATTTTATCCTGCGGAAGAGAAGACCGATACCGCATTACAGCTTTATGTTTGGCTCCTACTTTTTCATATACATAATTACAGATCATCAGATCCAGTGTCTGTGGTCCCCGTATACACTGTTTCAGAGTATCCAACACTTTTCTGAAAGCCTCTTCATTCAACCAGTCGTCACTGTCCACTACTTTAAAATACAGACCGCCTGCATGAGCAAGACCTGTATTGACAGCACCTCCATGACCTTTATTTTCCTGGTGAACTGCTTTGACAATTCCCGGATACTGCTCTTCATATTCTCTGGCAATCTTCAGTGTATCATCCTTAGATCCATCATCCACAACAATAATCTCCACCTCATCTCCGCCAACCAGCAGAGAATCAATACATTTTTTCATATACTCCTGCGAATTATAGCAGGGAACTGCAATACTTAATATTTTCACTTCTGTTGTCCCTTTATCCTTTCTCCGGACCCAGCTTCATATTCATATATGCGGCATATGCATGAAATGCTGCCGGTACCGGATATTGTTTTTCCACATCTGCTGTCTCAACAAATAACAGATCTTTCTCCTTCGTTATATCCAGTTCAGCCACCCGTATTACATATCCTGTCATCTCCCATTCCACATGAGAAAAAATATGTCGTGAATTTTCCAGTCTCTGTATCTGCAGCGGCAAAATCCGATATTCTTTTGTCCATTCCAATATCTGCTCTTCATTGAGATGACCTTCCAGGTTAGGCAATTCATACATGCTCGCCAAAAGTCCTCTGGCAGGTCTTTTCCGAATGGCAACTTTTTCTCCGTCACGTATTACAAGTACTGTTTTTTTCTCCAGCCGGCGTTCTTTTGATTTTTTCTTTACCGGAAGCTGCGGCACTGTCCCATGGGCATATGCTCTGCAAAGTTTCGCCACAGGGCATACTTCACATTTTGCCATTCCATTGGGTATACACACCAATGCTCCCAGCTCCATCAATGCCTGATTGAAGATTCCCGGCTGATCTGTCGGCATAATCTTTCCCAGCTCTTTTTCCACTCTGCTCTTTACTGACTGCTTTAATATATCCTCATCATTTTCTGTAATTCTGGAAATCACTCTCAAAACGTTCCCATCCACTGCAGGAACTGGTATATTATATGCTATGGAGGCTATCGCACCTGCCGTATAGCTGCCGATTCCGGGAAGCTCCAACAGCTTTTGATAATCAGCCGGAAGCTTACCATCATATCTTTCCATAACAGAGACAGCTGCTTTTTGTATATTCCTTACACGATTGTAATATCCCAATCCTTCCCACAGCTTCAATAATTGTTCTTCCGGACATTCTGCCACCGCCTCCACCGTCGGCAAAGTTCTGATAAACCTTTCAAAATATGGTTTGACCGCCTCCACCCGTGTCTGCTGCAGCATAATCTCTGAAATCCAGATATAATATGGATTTTTCGATTCACGCCACGGAAGTATTCTGTGATTCTTTTCGTACCATTCCATCAACGGTTTTACGATTTCTTCTGTCATCCTACTCCATCTCCATCGAAAAATCTATAGGAATCTGAGAATTTACAAAGATTTCACCTGGACGTACCGTGCAATCCCATGCCTGTACGTGTACCCCGGACTCTTTTGCCCGTATCAGTTCCCGCCCGAACTCCGGATGCGTATTCCAATTGGGGCCAAAAGAATTTACCCCTCCCATTTGGATGATAAAAAATATCCAGGCTTCATATCCTTCTTCTATACAGCTTCTCAGTTCTCTGATATGCTTGATTCCTCTTTCCGTAGGTGCATCCGGAAATCTTGCTGTTCCATTTTTTTCCAAAGTCACTCCCTTAACTTCGATAAATGCCTTTTTTCCCTGATATTCTACATATAAATCAAATCTGGAATTCCCATACTTTTTCTCTGTCTGCAGTTTTGTAAGCCCCGGGAAAACATTTTCATGTTCAATCCATTCCTTTACCAGATAGTTAGGCATCTGAGAATCCATATTAACCAACATCTCTCCCTTATATACCTGAACAAGATCATACTTTGTCTTTCTCGATGGATTGTCCGATTCTTCAACCAGCACTGCCGCACCGGGAATCAGAAGCTCCCTGCATCTCCCTGTATTCTTTACGTGACACACTTCCTGTTTGCCATCAATCTCTATACTTGCAATAAACCGGTTTGGGCGGCTGATAAACTTTCCTTCTTTTATCCTGTAATATTTCACTTTACTTTCAGTCCTCTTGCATTTTTTCTGTTTTCTTTATACAATATGAGACAAAAGTCAAAAGGTCAGTTACGTCATGCTTGCATGCCTGTGACTGACTTTGGGACCCATAAAACATGAGTTCAAAAACTTTGACACTCTCACTACCCGAAAAGGAGATTACTATGGACAGTATCATTTTTGATGTAGACGGAACACTTTGGGATTCCACTTCCATCTGTGCAGAAGCGTGGAATACCATCATCAGACGGGAAACCGACCTTGATCTGCATATAACCGAAAAAACTCTGAAAGGTCTGTTCGGACGCCTTCTGCCCGATATTGCAAGGGTTATTTTCCCTGATTATACAACCGAACGCCAATTATATCTTATTGATCAGTGTTGTCAGGAAGAACATCGGGCACTGCTTATGCGCTGTGCTCCTCTATATCCCGAACTTGAAGAAACCCTCAAAGAACTCTCAAAAAAATACCGACTCTTTATCGTCAGCAACTGTCAGGCCGGTTATATTGAAGTTTTTCTGGAGTCCAGTAAACTGGGGCAATACTTTGAAGGTCATCTTTGCCCGGGAGATACCGGAAATGCAAAAGCAGAAAACATACTTCAGATCATCCACGATTATCGGCTGAAAGCTCCAGTCTATGTGGGGGATACCGACGGCGATTACCGTGCCACAAAAACAGCAGGAATACCTTTTGTATATGCAGCTTACGGATTCGGAACCGTTTCCTCACCTGATTATACCATCAAACAGCCAAAAGAACTCCTTAATATTTTCTAAATTTTTATATAGTTTGAAGAGCATGTGAAGATGAACCCCGTCTGTTTCAGAAGCAGGCGGGATTCATCTTCATGCGCTTTCACACGATACAAAATGGCACAGCATATACTCTTCTCCACACGCCTCCACGAATGATTTTCTGCACGTCTCACACGAATCAAAAGTAATCATCCGATCAAACTGTATCCATCATTATACACGCACACGATCGGTGTCTCTTTATCAATCAAACCATATATTTCTTTTGCTGCTGAATATGGCAGGTTAATGCACCCATGGGAACCATTGTATTTATAAATAGTTCCTCCATATGAACTTCTCCAGCTTGCATCATGGAGTCCGATTCCTCCGTTGAACGGCATCCAGAAATTTACATGGGACTCATAACTTGGCTGTCCATCCGGTCCGGGGGCTCCCCGCAGAATTCGGTCTGTTGTTTTATAGGTCAGAAAATACACTCCCGGAGGTGTAAAACGGTCTCTGGTCATTCTTCCAGATACAATCGGCGTGTCCATTACAACTTTTCCCTTTTGATAATAATACAGATGCTGTTCTGTAAGATTTACTTCTATGTAAGTATCTCCCAGACCATTATTCTCCGTATAAAGTTCTTTACTGGAATATTTGGGTTTTCTGGTCACGATTTCCAGATTATTTATATTTTCCGTCAGCGCTTTGATTTCTTTTTTCTGATTGATTTTCCATCCGTAACTTCCGCCCTTCACCGTAACATCCAGTCCGGAGGTAGTATGAAACGGGCGTTCTTTCCCCACGGTGTCAACTTTTTCAGCAAGCTTTTCCACATATTCCTTTATCTTCTTCTCAAATTTTTCTTCATCTATGAAATAGTTACCGTCTTCATCTACATCCAGCCATTTGCGCAGTGTATTACCATTCAACACTTTTTTTCCATCCGGCAGTTTGTAGGTCACACTTACTTTTACAAGTTCATTCAACTGCTCCTGCTCTTTAATAATTTCTTCACTTTCTTTTGTCAGTTCCGGCATCACATAAGCGTCTTTTTCTTCTGCCGATACCTGTGTTTCACTATTTTGAACGGCTTCGGATACCGCATTTTTCAGTACATCTTCTTTCAGTTTCGTACCGTATACTTCCTCCTTGATCACAAAGCTTTCATCTTCAAAGATTACATAAGCATCTTCCGGCTCCAGCTGGGCATCCTCTTTCATACTGTCCAGTCCTTCTATTTCCCTTTCCAGCTTTTTCTCATCAAACGTAATATTATGAGGAATCTCATATTCCTTTTCCGAGAAATAACCGGTAATCCATAAAAGAGGGTTTTGTTCCTCCATTAGTTTTTCCACGGAACCATCACTGACATATTGATAATCTATGTCATTCCCGCTGATTTCCTCCGTCACACCCTCACGAAAATCGATCTGGATACTATAATCCTCTACTTTCTCACGAATCAGTTCTTCCACCTGATCCACACTCAATTCCTCACATCGGATATGATTGATGACAGTTCCTTTAAAAAATTTATCCTTATAATAATAGGTTTGCCATCCATAATATCCGATACCTGCTGCCAGAATCAGACAGCCTGCTCCAATACCGATCTTCAGTGCCAAACCTTTTTTCCCCTTTGGTAATTTTATCCCCATAACTCTCCCCCACTATTTTATCTTCTGGTCAATCTATGCATACATAAAGAATATATACCCTATATTTTTCATTTGTCATCTATTGCTTTTTTCCGGATTTCCCGCACACCGCTTATGAAATTTCCAAGCAAAATATTTACTACAAAAATCGCCACTGCGATCGTTCCTGCCACTTGCAGGGTCTGCAGCAGATAATACGTGGACATCTGATTTTGTGATTTCAGAACATAATAAACAACGCGGTACATTCCTGCTCCCGGCACCAGTGTCATATTTGCCGGAAGCAAAAACATAGTAACCGGTGTTTTAAATACTCTGGCGCAGATATGTGCGCCCACAGAAATCACAACTGCACCTGCAAAGGTGCTTAAAATTACTGAATCTGTAAATTGCCCTGCGATCAGATAAACAAGCCAGCCTATCGCTCCGTCAATACCTCCCCAGATCAAGAATCTCTTCGGGACTCTGAGTACTGTTCCAAAACCGACCACTGCAATCAATCCACCGATGCTCTGTCTGATCATTTCCACAACATCCATACGTTATCTCTCCTATCAGATCATACTCATTCCGATACCTATTCCCAATGCTACAGCTGCTGCTATAACAAACGCCTCTGCCGCTCTCGCCACACCGGAAAGATAATCTCCGTGAAGAATATCAAATACGGCATTTGTAATCGCAGCTCCCGGTACAAACGGCATGATGGAACTGATAATCAAAAGATCTTTATTATAAGTTCCCGGAAGACTTTTTACCACAATTCCGATCGCCATAGCCATCACCGCACAACATACAATATTTTCCAGAAAAGTATGCACTCTGTATTTGCGACAGAGTATCAGAACAAAGGAAGCGATAACTCCCACCACCGCTGCTACAGCTGCTTCCGGTAA
>JBJFCH010000139.1:0-1060 GCA_051888835.1 Oliverpabstia sp.
TTTCATATGAAAAAGCAGAAAACGCTTTTATTTTTACTGCTTCTCGTAATCTGTGTTGTTGTATTTTGGACAGGGGACAGACCCCTGTCCATACTGAAAAAGCAGCAGGAACCAATTACGGAAACAGGGTTTTATCTAAATACCGTAGTCACTATCACCATATACGATTCACAGGATACCTCACTTTTGAAAGAATGTATGAAAATCTGCCAGGATTACGAAAATCAGTTCAGCCGCACCATTTCCACCAGTGAAATCTCCCGGCTGAATCACGGAGAACTTGCAGATGACCAGGGGATATCACATCTATCTGCAGAAACTGCAGAACTGATTCGAAAAGGTCTGTATTTTGCCGAGCTTTCAGACGGTGCTTTTGACCCTACCATTGGTCCTGTGTCTTCACTTTGGGATTTTACCTCAGATGAGCCTGTAATTCCTTCCGATAGAGATATTCAGTCCAATCTTTCGCTTGTTGATTATGAGAAAATTTCTCTTGTTGGTCAGGAGATTTCTTTTAATCAGGATGGGATGCAGCTCGATCTGGGTGCTATTGCGAAGGGATATATTGCGGATCGTATCAAAGAGTATCTTCTGTCACAAAATGTTGAAAGTGCCACGATCAATTTGGGTGGAAATGTTTTGTGTATCGGTTCCAAACCAGATGGTTCTCCTTTCCGGGTTGGAATCCAGAAACCTTTTGATAACAGAAATACTTACATCGCCGTAGTAGAAGTCACCGATGGCTCTGTCGTAACTTCCGGCAATTATGAGAGATATTTTGAGAAGGACGGGAAACTGTATCATCATATTCTGAATCCTTCTACCGGATATCCTTATGAAAACGGACTCACTTCCGTCACTATACTATCCGATATTTCTGTGGACGGAGACGGACTCAGCACTTCCTGCTATGCACTCGGATTGGAAAAAGGAATGGAATTGATTGAGAATCTTCCGGGTGTGGAGGCACTTTTCATCACGGAAGACGGAGAAATGCATTACAGTGAGAATTTTCCACGCAGCCAAGAATAGGACAGGGGTCTGTCCCCTGTCCTATTCT
>JBJFCH010000139.1:1160-11630 GCA_051888835.1 Oliverpabstia sp.
TGTTCCACCACTTCTGTCACTCTTTGTATATTTCCTTTTGTATCGCCATGGATTTCCAGAGAGTGGTTGCATCCGGGAAATATTTTTCCTGTTTTATCCGGATACTCGAGAGCTGCTTTTTCTACCAGTTCTTTGCTGATATAAGGATCACCGGTACCAGCAACAAAAAGCCCTGAAAAACTTTCCAGATAAGGCAGCGTCAGCGGAATCGGAGTCATCCAGAAATGTCTTACTGTCTTTTTATCCCATGCCAGTTCTTCCTGAATTTTGCATGCAATCACGGTTCCGATGCTTTTGGATATCATCAGAATATCTTCATATTTGGTTGGATCAATTTCTTTCATCTGTGCCAGAATCCGTTCCTTTGCAGTGACAGCCACCGGAATCAGATCTTCCATAGTTCTTCCCTTGAAGTTATGAATATCCATACCATAATCCAGACGTATCACTTCATAATCATACTCTGCCGCAAGCTGCGCTGTATAGTACAAAAGTGGTTTGGCACAGGTGTAGCCAACTCCCGGAAAGATTATTGCGAGTTTTTTTCCCATATTTTTCTCCATTCTGTTAGGACAGGGGACAGACCCCTGTCCTAGACCTGCTTCATCATACTTTCTTCCTGTTTTCAAAATAGATAAACCTGTCAATCGCATCCAGGATATCTGCAAACTCTTCTCTTGGAGCAAGTTCTACATATTTTTGTAGTATTTCTTCCTCCCGTTCTTTAAAACGGCCATAAAATATGTCAAACAGATTATGTCCTCTGAGAAATATTTTGATTTCTTCCATATGTTCTTTTAAGTCATCCACTGTTTCAAGGTTTTTTCCGATTACCTCTGTTAAGTGTCTGCCGCTTCGTATTTTATAAAGATATTCTTTCCATTTTGCAAGAAGGGTTTGATAAAATTCTTCCTCTGATCGAACCACTCCGATCTGTGTCATAATACGTGGATTGAGAAAATAATTCTCAAATGAATAATACTTTAAAATCAATACATTTTGCGGACGTACTCTCGGCAATGCATCTACATCTTCCCTGTTTCTCTCTTCATAATATCTGCAGAGTTGATACTGCAGTTCTTTCCGGTCCTTGCCATCTCCGTCCCGAATCATTAAAAACTGATCTTTCAGGTACACCTGATTGATATATTTCAAATTGGCATAGGTCTTGATATTGGTACAACTGTTGGTATTGATGATGGCAATCCTGATTAACTGCCCGTTCTGATCGCAGGTTTCAGCGTAATACTTACGGATCAACATTGGCAAACGGCTTTTATCCTGCTTACCTTCCACGATAAAAACGAAATCCACGTTCATCAGATCTCCAGCCGAATATCCCAGATCATTCAAAATCCGGCTGATGTCTGTTCTTTCCGCAACAGATGAACAGCCTTTTTCATCCAAAAGAATCTGTCGAATCTGCCGGGTATTAAAATTCGAAAGTAAATTTGGAGAATGGGTAGAAAATATCACCTGGTTTTTCTTAGAAAGACGATATAATATTTTTCCGGCCACCTTCTGCATCTGAGGATGAAGGAAAATCTCTGGTTCCTCCACTACTACAATTCCCTGATTTTGCCCGTTCCCCTGTGCATAGGTTTCCAGAAGAGAAAGCATATAAACACTTCGCATGCCATTTCCCATCTTTTCAACGGGTTTTGCCAAATTTTGTCCCGAACTGTATGTTTCCGCAGTTACCGAGAGCATCCGTTCCATATCCCGGTTCATAGAATATCGTATTTCTTCCTGACCGCCGTTTCTTCTGAAGTTTTCATTTAATTTTCGGGAAAAATCATCCAGATTCAGCTGATATAACTTGTAATCCAAAAGCTTTGCAGCTTCAAAAGCATTCAACTCATCTACCGATTTCTGCGAGATCAGACCCATACACTCAAAACAATGACGACATTTCTTTGAGCGGTCGAAAATACAGCAATCTGATCTCATCTGTTTAATCAGATCATCTTCCATCCACAAAAGCAGATCATTTTGAAATTGTTCAAGATCCCGCTGGGTGTCTACATAATATATCCGAGGAATTATCTCGCGAATATGCGGATTATTCTTTTTCTCCCCGTCTGAATAGAGGATCTCACCATTGTATTTTGCCAGATATGTGAATGTGAGAATCCCATTCTGATAAGAAGGAAGCTTTTTCTGAAATTCTCTCTCCCATGCAGCAAACCGACGGTAGCGACTCACAAGTCCCTGTTTCTGAAAAGAGAGAAGATCATCCCTGGTAATTTCCAGTTCCATCTGTATGCTGACGGGAGGATGCCCTTCGCGAAAATCTTCCGGTTCGATTCGATAGTCCCCTCCGACAGCCCGAATGGCATCCAGAACAGCTGTTTTTCCGGTACTGTTCTTACCTACAAGGATCAATGCATTTTCCAGATTTTCCAGACTGATTTTCTGAATGGATTTAAAATTTTTTATGCTGAGTTTGATAATCTTCATAATATCGCCTCCTGCCGGAAACATTTCTGATATCTTACAGTATATCCCTAATATTATATTTTCTCAACACTCCTGCACAAATCCAATTAAAATAATCCAAAGTGCACCCTCTTTATTTTTTCTGCTGTCTCCTGAAGTATCTGGGCTCGGTTTCCGAAAATTCTCACTGCCAAATCTCCCTGGGAAAGGCAGGTCACACCACCTTCACATTCTGTTTCTTTTTCCAGAATTTCCCATATTTTTTCCTGTTGCTCGGTTCTTTTTGCCGATACCGATAAAAATATATTTGCCATATGACTATATCCTTCATACATGCCGATCCTCTCCATCGGCATTTTTTCCGGCTCATACCGGGTATTGTCACGATAAATCAGATGATTTTCCCGGTAAATTCGTACTCTGGAGGAAAAGCGGCGATAGGCAAACCGTTCCTCATGGGCATTTCTTCCACAAGTAATGATTTCCAAAAGAAACAAACGGGAACTCTCATCCGCCAGTCTTATCTCCATATCACTGTCAAAAGCAGAACCACCAAAAGGAATAACCGGCTGAGGATAATAACACAGACTGGAATTCAATGCTGTCTGAATCTTTATTTTTCTTGCAGCAGAACCGCCATCCATTTTATGTATCTTTTCGAAAGACTGGGATAAAATTTCCAGATTTGCTCCTTCTTCAACCTGATATACAAACTCCTGGCAGTCTCCTCGCATAATCCCTGCGGAAGCACAAAGAGGCATCACCTGAATACCCCCATCCTTCTTTTCGAAAGGAGTCATAATCTTATACGGAGCAGTAAAATACACGTCTTTCAGTATGGTTTTTCCATCTTTTGCACCCGCACGAATACAGATTTTCGAAATCTTTCCAAATCTGTTTTCTGATTCTCCAAAATTTTTCTGTGGGTTTTCCATGGATTTCTCCTCTCTACATTCCTTCTAACAGCACATTCTTTTTAATCCATTTCACTACATCATCCACATGTTCATCATCACGGATGTTGGTGAAAATGAATGGCCGCTGCCCTCTCATCTTTTTGGAGTCACGATCCATCACTTCCAGGCTGGCACCTACATATGGTGCAAGATCAATTTTGTTGATCACAAGCAGATCTGAGCGTGTGATTCCCGGTCCGCCTTTTCTCGGTATTTTATCCCCTTCTGCCACATCAATTACAAAAATTGTCGCATCAACAAGTTCCGGGCTGAAGGTAGCCGAGAGATTATCTCCACCGCTCTCTATAAACAATATCTCAATATCCGGAAATCTCTCCATCATTTCATCCACTGCTTCCAGATTCATGGATGCGTCTTCACGGATAGCCGTATGGGGACATCCTCCAGTCTCTACGCCAATGATTCTTTCTACCGGAAGTATACTGTTTTTTGCCAAAAACTGCGCATCCTCCTTAGTATAAATATCATTGGTAATAACGCCAAGACTGTATTGCCCTGCCATTTTTCTGGATAAAGCTTCGATAAGTGCTGTTTTGCCGGAACCTACCGGACCGGCAACCCCTATTTTAACGTATGACATCTCATTTTCCTCCATCTGTCCTGCTAAGTATCACCTTTTTTTCTAAATCAGGACATATAAATTCTTGAATACAATTTTTCATGTTGGATTCCCCGGATATCAAATCCCGGTGCGGACAGGCAGAGATCCTCTTCTGTCCATTGCATCACATCCGTAAGAATTTCCCGAAAACAGCTATAACATCCGGACAGTATCTTCTGTCCGGAACTCTGGCTTAAAGGAATAGTTTTTACGCAATTTGTTACCATTGCCGAAGTCTGCGCATACAGATAATGGGAGAGTGTATCATCCAAATCCAGCCTTAATGCCGCACAATATACACCGTATACACAACAATGACTTACGCCTTTCCCCTTTCTTGCTGTCAGGTAATCACGAAATATCCCCTGTTTTATAATTTCCAGTCCCAGTTTTTCTATGGTCTTTGCAAATCTTGAGCCCATTTTTCTGGATGCTTCTCTTTGCTCCATGGGCAGTCTGGATGCTTCCAGAATTTCCTCCAGCCGCATAAGACCTTCCAAATCGTTTTGCCGTGAATAATCATAAGATAGTCTTACTGCCAACAGTTCTGTATATGCCAGATTCCATTTCAGCTTATGCAACACATATTCTTCTGCACTTTCTTCATCATGAACGATTCCTTTCTGAATGTAGGTTTCCAATCCCTGGGAATGAGAATATCCACCAACAGGAAAAAGCGCATCATTTACCTGCAGCAGATAAAAAAGTTTGTCCGACATAATCTCCTCCCACTCTCATCAATGATGATGGTTGTGAACAGAGGCTGATATTCGCCGGTCAAAATCCAGCTTTTCTATTTTTTTCACTGCCGTCACACCGTGAATTTTCGAAAGCATCACCATCATTGGTTCATTGTAAATCGTTATAAATGTATCTTTCTCTCCCCAGAACAGCGGTGCATGACGATTGCCAATCTCATAGCATACCTTCGCAGCCATTTTTTCATGTCCTTTCGTCAGGGAAATTTGAATGATCTCACAGGGTGGAGTATTCACAGCGATAACCAATTTTTCATCATAGTAGATTACATCACCTTGTAGAAGACCGCGTGTCAGAATGGTATCATCCATGCGGATTCCTATTTCTCTTCCCTTGTCAGTTACTTTCCTGTGAATCTTTTTAAATGCTTCATGCCACTCAATATCTACATATTCCAGCTTTCTGCCGCAAAGATCCATCTCTTCCAGCTTACCTAAAATCTGTACGCACAGCATATCATTGTTCTCCTCTCCAAAATTTTACCACAGGTTCAGAATCATCAGTACTCCCGGAATCCAGGCTGTCACGATTCCTTCAAACACCTGCAGTACCGGGACAAATTTTCCCAGCTTCTTTCCCATAATATCTTCCACAAAAGCTGTTCCCCACAGAATTGCCCACAGATACCAGATCACAGCCCAACGAATATCCGGTGTGATTCCCAGAGCAGCACTTCCGGTAAATCCTTCAATGGTTCCAAACACAACCGCATTTACTGCCACAAATGTGGAAAACCATGCAAAAGGAATCGGACTTAATTTTAAAATATTTGTAAATGCCACAAACAGATAGGTAAAGCAGAACAAAAGACCTGTTCCTGCTGCATAATAATTTCCCTGTACCAGATTTACCAGATTTATAAATAAAGACAGGCCGCCTGTGAGAATATTCATCACTGCAGCCGATTTTCCATCTACCTTGTAAAGATTGCACATACCATTGTTGATCAGTACAATTCCCACAAATAACAGACAAACACCTAACATTGTTCTCTCCTTCTTTCTTTTCTCATAATAACGGCGGTGAAAAGCTCGGTTGTCCTTTCACCGCACTCCTCAATGTCACCTCTGATCAGAACAGACTGTAAAGCTGGGTAAGCGGCAGTTTTTCTGCCGGTTTGGATGTTACAGCTTCCCCATCCACTGTAACTTCATAAGTTTCCGGATCTACCGTAATAACCGGTGTCCGATCATTATATACCATGTCTTTTTTACTGATATTTCTGCAGCCGCTTACCGGAACAACCGTTTTTTCCAGACCATACTGTGATTTCACGTCCGCATCCATGGCGGCTTTTGATACAAACGTAAGGCATGCCTCAGCTTTCGCTTTTCCATGTGCAGCAAACATCGGCTGATAGAAAATTGGCTGGGTTGTGGGAATGGAGGCATTTGCATCACCCATTTTCGATGCAATAATCATACCGCCTTTGATGATAATATCCGGCTTTGCTCCAAAGAATGCAGGATTCCAGAGTACCAGATCCGCAAATTTTCCTTCTTCCACAGAACCTACATACTCAGAAATTCCATGGGTGATTGCCGGATTAATGGTATACTTGGAAATGTATCTTTTTACCCGGAAATTGTCATTTCCCTTTCCCTCATCTTCAGGAAGTGCTCCCCGCTCATCTTTCATTTTACTTGCAGTCTGCCAGGTACGGGTAATGACTTCACCGACACGTCCCATTGCCTGGGAATCCGAACTCATCATACTGAAAATTCCCATATCATGCAGAACATCTTCTGCGGCAATGGTTTCCGGACGAATTCGCGAATCAGCAAATGCCACATCCTCCGGAATCTTTTTATCCAGATGATGACAAACCATCAGCATATCCAAATGTTCATCCAATGTATTAACTGTATACGGCATCGTAGGATTGGTAGAAGACGGAAGTACATTTGTTGCTGCCGCCGCACGGATAATATCCGGTGCGTGCCCACCGCCTGCTCCTTCCGTATGATAAGTATGAATGGTTCTTCCTCCGATAGCCGCAAGGGTATCTTCCACACATCCTCCCTCATTCAAAGTATCCGTATGAATAGCCACCTGCACATCATATTCATCCGCCACATTCAGGCAATGATTGATTACTGCAGGAGTTGCACCCCAGTCTTCATGAATCTTCAGCCCCATAGCACCGGCTTTTACCTGTTCAATCAGCGGTTGTTCATCGGAACAATTTCCTTTTCCCAGAAATCCCAGATTCATCGGATATTCCTCTGCCGCCTTCAGCATCATTTTCAAATTCCATGGTCCCGGTGTACAGGTTGTAGCGTTTGTTCCATCCGCCGGACCGGTACCACCTCCGATCATAGTAGTCACACCGCTGTACAGAGCACAGTCAATCTGCTGCGGACTGATAAAATGAATATGAGTATCGATACCGCCTGCTGTGACAATCATTCCTTCACCGGCCAATGCCTCCGTCGAAGCTCCTACCGTCATCCCCGGTGTTACACCATCCATAATATCAGGATTGCCTGCCTTTCCTATTCCTCTGATTTTTCCGTCTTTGATACCGATATCGGCTTTTATAATTCCTGTAGAATCCACAATCAACGCATTGGTAATGACCAGATCCAGATCACCATCCTTACTGCATGTTTTTACGGACTGTCCCATACCGTCACGGATTGTTTTTCCGCCTCCGAATTTTACTTCATCGCCATATCTGGTATAATCTTTCTCCACCTCTATCACCAGGCTGGTATCAGCCAGACGCACTTTATCCCCCGTCGTGGGGCCGTACATTGCTGCATATTTACTGCCGGAAATTTTGACGCTCATTCTTATCCCTCCTAACACTTTTCTTTATACAAATCCTTTTAATTTTGCATTTTCCATAGAAACCGTTTTTGTATCTTCCGTTGCCCGGGCACAGGTCAAATCATTCAGTCCAAACACTCTTTTTCGTCCTCCCATCGCCGTAAGCTGCACTTCCTTTTCCTCTCCCGGTTCAAAACGGACGGAAGTACCGGACGGAATATCCAGATGAAATCCATATGCCTTTTCTCTGTCAAAGGACAGACATTTATTTACTTCAAAAAAATGATAATGAGAGCCTACCTGAACCGGACGATCCCCTTTATTTGCCACCACAACCTTTACTGTGTCCTTGCCTTCATTTAACGTAATCTCACGATCTGCCGGAATAATTTCACCAATTTTCATATGATTGCCTCCTTACTGAATGGGATTATGTACAGTTACCAGTTTTGTTCCGTCAGGAAATGTAGCTTCTACCTGAACTTCACCAATCATATCCGCTACACCTTCCATAACATCTTCTTTGGTAAGAATCTTTGTTCCAAGCTGCATCAATTCCACCACGGTTTTTCCGTCACGTGCAAGCTCCAACAGTTCAGAGCTAATATAAGCCAGTGCTTCCACATAATTCAGTTTCAGCCCTCTCTCCTTTCTCTCTTTTGCCAGATTTCCGGCCATATGAAGCATAAGTTTCTCCTGTTCTTTTGGGTTCAAACGCATAATAATCCTCCTCTCAGATAATAATGTATGATTTTCCGCAGAAAAAAACAGGCAATGAAATCATTTATGACTTCATTGCCTGTTTTTCTCTGTCGTCTATCATATTGACTGCATTATATTATAATAATTCTTTTTTCGTCAAGCTTTTTTTACAGTTCACACGCCACTATTCCGCGAGGTGTTTTCGTGTTGTAAACATGAAAATCCCGAGACGTACGGCGCGAAATGATGCATTTTGCATCATTTCTGTGCATCGCGAAGCGTGTTGCTGGTCACGGAGTGAACAGTAATCTGCTATTTATTGTGTTTCAACCATTCTACAGCACAATGTGCCAGACATGCTGCACCAATCGGGCATACTTCTTCGTTAAACTGTACTTTTGGATTGTGGGCACCGTACGTTCCTCTTTCATCCAGATATCCTGCAGAAATATACATAAACGTCGAAGGTACTTTTTCTGCAACCACAGCAAAATCCTCCGATGCACTGGAAGATGCTCCCGGATATAAGGTAAGTCCCGGAATCGGAAGTTCTTTCATATATCCCACCATCTCAGCTGTCAGCTCCGGGTTACAGATCAGCGGGGGTACTTCTGAGATCATTTCAATTTCAACGCTTCCGCCATAAACCTCAGCCGTTTTCTGAGACACTTCTTTCATCCTACGCACCAGAAGTTCTCTTGCTTCCGGTTTATTCGTACGGATTGTTCCCTGCAGCACTGCCGTATCCGGTATAATATTGGCTGCTGCACCAGCCTGAAACTGTCCGATTGTCAGTACACAGGAATGATTCGGATCACTTTCTCTTGCGATCAGTTCCTGAAGGGCCAGATGAATATGCACACCGATATTAATCGGATCAATAGAATTCTGCGGATATGCTCCGTGGGCACCTTTTCCGTAAATCGTGATCTTAAATCCATCCACAGAAAACATCATGGTATCTTTGTCATTGTACATGCAAAGTCCCATAGGCAGCTGCCCTGCCGCCACATGATAAGCAAGAGCCGCATCTACTTTCGGATTTTCCAAAATCCCTGCTTCAATCATATCCTTGCTGCCCTCAAATGTTTCTTCTGCAGGCTGGAACATAAATTTAACAGTTCCCTCCAGAGAATCCTCATTTTCTTTCAGCATTTTTGCCGCTGTCAGCAGCATAGCCGCATGGAAATCATGACCACAGGCATGGTTTTCCGTACCTGTCGGGCATGCAAATGTTTCTCCGCTTTCTTCCGGCATCGGAAGTGCATCCATATCTGCCCGAAGAAGCAGAACCTTTCCTCCATGCCCCAGAACCGCTGTCACACCGTGACCACATTTCTGAGGATTCAGTCCGTATTCTGTAAGTTTTTCCATGACATAAGCCTGTGCTTTCGGCATGTCCAGACCAACTTCCGCATTTGTATGGAAATATCTACGGTTTGCTACAATTTCTTCTTTTAATTCTAACGCTCTCTCATAAAAATTCATTGTCATCCCTCACAGTCCGTAATTGATAAAATACATTATAGCACTCTGTTTGAAAAATAAAGTCCGGAATTTTCTATACTTAACTATTCTACCCCATGTTTTTGACAAATATCCTGAAGACAGCATTTATCGCAATAGGGTTTTGTCCTTGCGGTACAGACATCTCTTCCATGGAATACCAGTCGGTGACAGAAGTCACTTCCTTCTTCCGGCGGTATAATTTTCCATAAAGCCATCTCCACTTTTTTAGGCTCCTTAATTCCGTCAACCAAACCAATCCGGTTAGTAAGACGGATACAATGCGTATCGGTCACGATCGCAGGCTTTCCAAATACATCTCCCATAATCAGATTTGCGCTTTTTCGTCCCACACCGGGAAGTTTTAAAAGTGCATCAAAATCATCCGGTACCTTTCCGTCATATTGTTCATTCAGAATTTTCATACAGGCACTGATGTCCCGTGCTTTACTTTTTCCAAGACCACAGGGCCGTACGATTTTCTCAATATCTTCCACATCTGCTTCAGCCAGCGATTTCACGCTGGGATATTTTTCATACAGCCCTTCTACCACCACATTTACTCTGGCATCCGTACACTGTGCTGCCAGCCGGACACTTACCAGAAGTTTCCATGCCTGATCATAATCCAGCGTGCATCCCGCATCCGGATACTCCTTTTTTAATCGTTCAATTACTTCCAATGCCAGTTCTTCTTTTGTCATAATAATCTCC